>PWTU01000380.1 GCA_003562775.1 Ignavibacteriales bacterium | reverse complement strand
GCGTGTCGCCCGGTAGTATTTCACGCGTGACCGGATGAACGTTTACCGAAAACTCCGCAGGACGAAATGCTTCGACGCGAAACTGACCGTACGCGAATGCATCGAAACTTATATCGTAATATTCTTCTTCATCCGGAAGAATAATTTGCGGAGAAGTTAATTCGATCCGGTACGTACCGGTTGGCGCTGATTGATCAAGCCGGATTATTGCCGAAATTGAGCCGTATTCGTTGATGGTAAGAGAATCACTATACACTACATCGTTTCTCGGATTACGGATCGTAACATAGATTGAATCATCGTTCGAAGGTATCTGCCAGGAATCGTCAATGCGTTTACGAACAATTGCTTTTATGTTTACATCTTCGCCCGCGCGGTACATTCCTCGTTCGGTGAATACCGTCGCATCAAGGGGACGGTATTGCGGTCGCCAGTCGTACTGTATACCGAACCGCCATGGCTCGATGCCCGCGCCGTCTTCGGTCCGTGTATAGGCAAAGTCATCTCCGGAACGGACGAACACCCACAATCGCGGAGAGGACCATCTGTTCGCGGGGGTAACGCCAAGCGGTCCCCAGCCGGGTGCGGTGACCATGCCGTCGCTGTTTGTCTTCCCGCTCCATACTATAGTATTATCATCGTCGCGCAGTTCAACCTCCGCTCCGGCAACCGGTTGTGTATCGCGCAAACGTGTAACCCATACAAAAGTATTTTCGGGCGAATATTTTGCGGTTAATCCAAGTTCCGTTATCTGAAGAACCGCAGGAAAACGATTTGTATATCCGTCGGAGAGATTGTGGCGTGATGCTTCCAGGAAGACGGTCCCGTACGAACGGGACCCCAGCGTTTTTTTCAAATCGAGGTCGTATCGAGTCCATTGATTCGGCTTACGGGATATAACGATGAGCGTATCTTTTAAATTTTCTAATTCGATAGACGGTTCGGCGGCATAATAAAAATCGTATCTTCCCGTTACGGGTATAATGCTGTCTGCCGGGATTGCCGCGGTACGTACGCGCAATGTATCGATGTTACGAAGCGATACCGAGTACGATAATCGGTTATACGCTTCGATCAATCCCTGACCGGTGACCATTCTCATGTGTGGTCTGTATGACGTAGTTGTAAACTCGATTTCGACTTCTTCACCCAATGTCTGTTCGAATATGTCTTTCATATTTCTGTCGATGCGTAATGCGTACGTTGTGTCGGGAAGCAGGTCGAGATTAAGATAGATGTTCTGTGTGCTGTAGCTCCATCGTGAGTAATATTCCGGAATGATTACCGCCGGTTCGAACGACAGGTGTTCGATTAGTGTATTAATTTGCACCGGCGTGGAAAATTGAAGATATATTTCCCTGTCCGGCGATTGGCTCACGCGTGAATCCATTCTCTCGAATGCAAACTCTCCATGTGTTATAAATTGAATCTCTTTTTGTTCGATTAAACCGAGTTGACCCTCGATACCGCGCAATCCTTCATGGATAACGATCGCATAATGACTTCCCTTAGAGAGAGTTTTCATCGGAGTTATAACCAATACTCTATGCCGCTCTGTGGTCGTGTCGGTGACTGTTGTTCGTATCTGAAATCGTAAAGCGTCTATCTCTTCGGGAGATGGGTGCCGGATGTCGTGGGGAACATCTTTGCGCGACCTGCCGTCGAATTCCTGGAAATGTATGTACTTACCTGCACTGGCGGAGTCTATCGGTTGATTAAAAAATAGATATACCGGCTTATCGATTCGGACCTGCTCTTCGTCCGGCACGGGAATGCTTGTAATAAGAGCGGGGCGCGGGGTTTCGAATTTCCACGTGTAATCGTTTATGAGCGTGTTTCCATCGAGCGCCGTTATACCGGCCGGGATTGTTGCTAAGTACTTCGTCGCAAACGGCAAGGTATCCGATGGTGTAAATACAAGCGTCGAAGTTCCAAGCCAGCGGTATTTACCGTCGATGTGCGGATCGATAAAGAGCGGACCTTCGGATTTGTTTTGTGGTACTGCTTGGAGTTTGCTCACCGGTTTGTTGAACATAACAACTATCGATTCCGATTGATCTATCGAGATTGTAGAACCCTTCGGAGAAACTGAAATCACCTGTAATTGATTATCGGTTACCTGGGGATAAACCTGGAGCAGGAAAGTTGTAAATAAACTCAAAATTATAGTACATTTCATTATCATTGTTCTCCAATGTGTCTACACATTTATTTTTACCGGATATTCAAAGGAAAGCATAGATGTGAAAATAGTCAGTTATTACCACATTTGCAACAGTGAAAATGGGGATTTTGCGGGGATTTCCTTATATTAACTATGTGCGACGCACTATCACTAACACAAAACACAAAACACCAAACACCATGACCATCTTTCTAATCTTCTTTTTTCTTTACATCCTGCTCCGGTTCTTTTTTCGCGACAGGCAGAAACGCGCCGGGAATGTCTATCTGGTGGGGTCGCGTTTTTCGATTCTGCCGGATCATGTTCGGGTTATATCCATTGTCGGTATGACGGGAATTGCACTGGTTATTATTTTACTTACCATAATGGGGTATCAGCTTACTCCCGATCATATCGCACACTTACTCACAATCGGTATCGTTGTCATGTCGGTACAGTATCTGCCGTTGATTATCGTCGGAGAAAACGGCCTTGTATCGATCGATACACAGGTGGACTGGAAAGACCTTACCTATGCCCGGTTGCATACCCACAGTGGAAGTGCGGCACACATTTTATTGGGATTTCGATCCGCCGCTGAAAATGCATCGATAAATTTGTATATTCATGCTACACAGATCGATGATTTTGAGAAAATAGTATCGGAATTAAGTTCGGTGAAGTTCGATAAGCAGGAGGGATAATACACGCGCGCTATGTCAACTCCGTTGATGAAGCAATATCAGAAGATAAAAGCACGGTATCCGGAAACCATCCTGTTGTTCCGGATGGGAGACTTCTACGAAACGTTCGAAGAGGACGCTATTATTGCATCGAAAGTACTCGGCATCACGCTCACGAAGCGGGGAAACGGTGCAGCGGGCGAAGTACCGTTGGCGGGATTTCCGTATCACGCACTTGAAGCTTATTTGCCGCGATTGCTGAAGGCGGGGCATCGCGTCGCGATATGCGAACAGCTCGAAGATCCAAAACTCGCCAAAGGCATCGTGAAACGCGACGTTATCGAAGTGGTTACTCCCGGCGTCGCATTCTCCGAAAAAGTACTCGACCGGAAGCAGAACAACTACCTGACCGCGCTTGCATGGCCGAATGCCGTTCCCCACAGCGTCGATCCGATCGGGTGCGCGTTTATCGATATTTCGACGGGTGAATTTTTCGTGGGTGAGTTTCCGTTCCGCGACATTGTCGATCAGGTTTCATCGATCAAACCTTCGGAAATACTCGTACAAAAACGTGATTACAACAGCATCGAGTCGATATTGAAGCGCGCCTTTACCGGCAGGACACAGATGCCGCTCCTTACGAAGATAGACGATTGGGTATATAATTACGACTATGGTTACGAGTTGCTGCTCACTCATTTTAAAACCCAGAGTTTGAAGGGATTCGGATGTGAGGAGTTCACAATCGGCATCAATGCAGCCGGCGCGATCATGAATTATTTACAGGAAACACAAAAAGCCAACCTCTCGCACATCCGCCGACTGCGGCCGTATGAAACCGCCGATTACATTATTCTGGATCAATCCACACAGCGCAATCTTGAAATCACGACGCAGATAATGACGGACGGACAGAGCGGCACATTGTTCTCGCTGCTGGATAAAACGCTTACACCGATGGGGGGACGTTTGCTCAAGCAGTGGATTGCCCGTCCGTTGAAAAAATTAGATGCGATCACGCAGCGATTGGATGCGGTGCAATCACTTTATAATGAAAAAGAACGGCTCGAATCTATACGGAATATCCTCGATGAGATAGGAGATCTTGAACGGCTCACCGGTAAAATATGTACCGGTCGTGCAAACCCGCGCGAGATGATTCAACTCAAAGCGATACTCGAATGTATTCCGTCTTTACGACAATCGATCGAGGGGGTGGAAGCACAGTTCATTCATACGTTACATACATCGCTTAACCCGCTCGACGATATTGTACGGGAGATCGCAGCCGCCATCGATGACGATCCGCCCGCTCAATTATCCGAGGGAAATGTCATCCGGAAGGGATATAACGCAGAGCTTGATGAGCTCCGGGAACTGGCGCATTCGGGGAAAACCTGGATTGCCAACCTGCAGAAACAGGAACGGGAGCGAACGGGCATTCCGTCGCTTAAAGTGAATTACAACAAAGTATTCGGCTATTACATTGAGGTTACGCACACCCATAAAGACAAGATTCCACAGGATTACATACGCAAACAAACGCTGACCAACGCCGAACGATTTATCACGCCGGCGCTCAAGGAATATGAGGAGAAAATTCTCAGCGCCGAAGAAAAGATGCAGCAGCTTGAGTTAAAATTGTTTGCCGGTTTGCGCGAAACGGTCGGGGCGCAGGCGGAGCAGATTCAGCAAAATGCATCGGCGATTGCGCATATCGACGTACTCTGTTCTCTCGCGCATTTAGCCCGGAAGAACAACTATACACGTCCGGAAGTGAACGATGGTTTTTCGGTAGAGATACAAAGCGGCAGGCATCCGGTCATCGAATCGCTGCTGCCGCCCGGTGAACGGTACGTCCCGAACGATACAATGTTAGATGAATCGGAACAGCAGGTATTAATCATCACCGGACCGAATATGAGCGGCAAGTCGAGTTACATCCGGCAGGTCGGCTTGATCGTACTGCTCGCTCAAATCGGCAGTTACGTACCCGCCGATAAGGCGGTTATCGGACTCGTCGATAAGATCTTTACACGCGTCGGCGCATCCGACAATATCGCAGCCGGTGAATCGACATTCCTCGTCGAGATGCACGAGGCAGCGAACATCGTAAACACCGCTACCGAGCGCAGTCTGATATTGCTCGATGAAATCGGCCGGGGTACGAGTACATTCGACGGTATCAGCATAGCGTGGGCATTGACCGAATATATTCACGACCGCATCGGTGCAAAGACGATTTTTGCGACACATTATCATGAGTTAAACGAACTTGCAGAAGTTTTTCCGAGGATAAAAAATTATCGCGTCGATGTGCGTGAGTACGGGGATAAAGTCGTATTTCTTCATAAAGTAGTGCCGGGTTTTGCCGATCATTCATACGGTATACAGGTTGCCCAGATGGCAGGTTTGCCTTCCGATATTACCGACAGGGCAAAGAAAATATTAAAAAATCTTGAAGAAGCGGGTTTGACGTTACGAAATGTTGACGATACCGGGAAACCGTCTCTCAAAAAAGAGGATGTTCGCAAGCGCCTGAAAGAATCCAAAGAGGAACTCCAGATGGCGTTATTTGAGGTAAGGGATGATAAATTGCGTGAACAAATTCGCGAGATCGACGTGGAAAAGCTTACCCCGCTGGAGGCGCTCCAGTTGCTGGCGAAGTTGAAGGGGGAGGTTAATAGTGAATAGTGAAAAGTGGGGAGGCGGCGAGTAAAGTGTGAGGAGAATTCCTTTATAATTCATATGAGAAATATAAAGTATTACTTTATAAAACTCAATACCTAAAATTAATAATTAACAAAAATCAATTTAACACTCTATTCGTAATATTTAAGGTTTTTAAAAACTTCATCCCACGCTATTGATTTAATACAATAAGTATTTTAAATTTTAACTTTAGAGTGCCGATTTTTCACAAATGCAATCCTCTTAAGAGCTATGTTACCAGATAGATAGTAAAACCCGCTATGTTAAAGGGACAAAACAGCCATATAATACATCGTGATTCTTCAGAGATGTTTCTGCTTGATCGATTATATCAAGGAGGTACGATTGCCGAAACTGCGTGGAGGGATTTTCTCGACCGTTATTCAAAATTAATACTCAAGGTTATATGGCAGTTTGAGCATGACAGGGATGAGGTGATGGAAAAATATCTACACG
>PWTU01000201.1 GCA_003562775.1 Ignavibacteriales bacterium | reverse complement strand
TGGGAAAACGGAGAAATAATAAGGACAAAGCATGTTATAATTAGACATGCAAATTTTTCCATACTCATGAAATATGAACCCATAACTGCTTTCTTATCCAACCACTGCTATTCTTTTACGCCTTCTTCGGGGCATAAATCCGCTTGATAATCTCTCTTATAATATATATATATTTAAGTAAATTTGAAAATATGGTAAAGTGCTACTGCTTTCGCTCCTTCGGAGCTAAAGTATTATTAAGCTGCGTAATAACAGTCAAGATTTTATCAAATCATCTTTTTGGGGTAAATTCACAAATTTTGTGAGATTCTGATTAGAGCTGAATACGAACGGTCTGCACTGAGTTGGGGTCCATTGTTATAAATGCATACTGATCATCGATTTTAAGACTTAATGATATCGGCTCTTTTGTCGTATTTAACAACTGTATCGTGAGCAAATTCGAATCATTGATTGTTGCACAGGCATGCAGCGCATCGTTGTCCAAACCATCCAGAATTTTTTCTGTCTGTACTGCCCTGTCACCCGGTCTGATTGTCCTGCTGAATTGTTTGAGTATATAGTATATTGGCGTATAGTAAATATAGTTGCTCTCCAGATCTATCATAATCGGTGCACCGCAATAGTTACCGACATGATTGGGTCCGCCCCTCCGGTCGAGAACAATGTTCCAGTCAATCCATCCTCGTAACCAATGATCGATACCGACAATAATATCTCTCGCATACCGGTGAACCGGGGAATACATGGGATGTTTTTCAGAATCTACGCCGTCCCAGGTTGCAGAGTACGCCCAATCGGTAGCATTCTCGTTCCACCAGAATGAATCGTTATCGAACCATCCTTCTTCTTTATAGCCCTCGGGATCCAATATACCATCGGGAGCTTCATTTCCCAGGTTGTCAATACATCCTTCGGTATGGATGAGTGCTTGGTGGGGAAATTTCGCATTAACTTTTTCAAACACATCCTCGTAAACTTTATACGTGCTGGAATACCAATGAACCGCAGTGCCGTACACATATTGAGCGGTTTCTTCATCACCTAAAATTACATCTGCCCATTCTTCCAAATGATCTCTGTTCTGATCATATATGAGAAGTTTTACATTCTCAAATCTACCATCTACAAGTTTTGGCCCTAAGTAGGTTTTAATAAATTGATTTTGAGATTCGGGTGTAAAATGCATACTTTCCCAATTACCGTCATTTCCATGAGGTTCATTCACCGGTGTGATACCCCATATATCGACGCCTTCCGATTTATATTCTTCCAAATATCTGATCAGATAATCTGCATACGTCTCTTCATACTCCGGTTTGAGTGTACCGCCGGTACCCTGGAAATTATTTTCCGGTGTTCCTTTCATGTACCAGTCTTCAATATCCTTCATCCAGGGAGGAGCAGTCCACGCAGATGCAATAATTCTCAAGTCATTATCTTTTTGCCTATTTTTAATTTCAATTGCTTCTTGTATCATCGGTAACAAATCATACGATGGATCCTGTATGCCGGGATACTGCTGAGGATCAAAACCTCTTTTATCGGGTTCGATACTAAAACTGAGTAACCCGGTATCGCCCTTTTTATCCAGATAAGAATATTTTCCCTCCACAGTAAAATCGCACGATCCGATATGCGTTCTTGCAAGTGAAAAATTTGCTCCTTTGTCGCTGAAAATATTCTCCATCACTTCTGCACGTTTCTCTTTATCCAGATGTGCTAACACAAATGCGGATGCCTCTGTAAAGGATGAGCCGATTCCGTATATTTCTTGTCTGACAGCAGAAGGATGAATTGTAATTATATTTCCATTTGATGCTGTCCCTTTCACAAATGAGATATTAGGACGTGGTGCGACTTTGTCTCCCGCCTCCGAGGTAACATAAATCTCTTTTGTTTTCAACACATCCCTATCCTCCTGACAAGAGAAAAATGCTGCGACTGCGACAAACATAACCGGCAAAAATAATAAATTTCTATACATGGATTGTTTCTCCTTTGGTGTTGTAACTATTAGAGGCTAACTTTGAAATAAAAGCGTACCCCCTTACACATTAAGTTTGTAACTGTAACATGTGTATTACCTTGTTCAACGAAAGAACCACACGTGCCTTCACGCCCTCTCCCCCTCCCCGCAAAAAGCGGAGAGGGGGAGAGGCGCTTACTCAAAAGCTGAGAACTTGATTTTGATACTAACCTTAAAAGTAGTTACCCGCTTATTCAATTTCAGGATAACCGGCGGCAGCTCTTATGATTCATTCAACTCACTTTTGCAGTATTATCTTATGAGTAATTGTACGGTTTACAGTCATTAAGCGCAGGAAATAAACTCCGGAACTCAAATTGGCCGCGCTCAATTGGACATGATGACTTCCGGCTGGCCGGACTTCCGATATAATATTTTTAACCAGTTGTCCTTTTATGTTGAACATATCAATATCAACCTTCTGTTTTTCCGGAATGCTGTAATAAACAGTGGTTTCCATATTAAAAGGATTCGGTGCTGTTTGCAATGTATATTGCACGGCATTGTCAACATGATCATCTTCCTTAACAGAAGTGGCAAATCCCCGACCATAGACTTCAAACTCTTGCAGTGAATACCCACCTTCACCTCCGCGGCTTATTCCGTAGAGCCGGATAAATTTTCCCGTTACATTACTATCTGAAACCACATAATCAACACCTCCGTCACCGTCAGTTTCAACGGCTATGACATCATACTCAGAAAAATCGGATACGTTGGAAAGCTGAATTTCATATTCCTTCGCATGCGTATTAGCCCAGTATAATTTAACTGCTTCAACCGAAAAATGTCTGTTCAAGAATGGTCGGTTCAAATGAATTGAAATCCACTGCGGATCGCTGGCTTCACTTAACCATCTGGTGCTCTTATCTCCGTCATTAACATTGCCGGGACTTACATCTTCCCCACCCGGAGGATTGGGTTCAACAGAAGAGGCGTTCACAATATTTCGTAAAACCAAATTAGTGCCTACCTGCAAGTTTACCGGTACTGTTTTAGAAGCAGCATTGGATGCTTCCAAAAAAAGGTTTGCGATATGGCTGCCATACTTCAGGGTATCGGCATTTTGATTTATCGATACTTCAAAGGATTGAGAATTTCCTGTATTGTCTATCCACGTAATATCCAGCCAATCCACATCAACAATAGCGTTAATGGTATCCAGGGTATCGCCTCCTAAGTTAGTAATGTTCAAAGTCTGCGATGAAACTTCATTTGAAATTCCCTTGTCCATTGTAAACCGCAACTCCTGGGGAGAGAATCCTATTGTGGGGCCTTCCAAAGTATAGACCCGTACATAATCAATTTCCATATCAGCCGGAAACGGCGTGGTTTCATCAGGGTCGCCCGGCCAGTTGCCGCCTACAGCCAGATTTAAAATAACATAAAAACTTTTATGAAACGCACTAAATCTCTCCGGTGTGATATCGAGCGAGCAATATTCAACTCCATTCAGCTTCCACCGTAAAAAATTCTTGTCCCAGATAACTGTATAAACATTAAAATCATCGGTATCTACATTATGAACACTGCACCCGTATAACCTGCGCGCTCCGTTTTCGCCCCAATGCGCCGTGCCATGAATGGTGCTCTGACCATTGATATTTTCCATGATATCAATTTCACCGCATTCAGGCCAGCCCACCTCCGTAATATTTGTACCCAGCATCCAGAATGCAGGCCATAATCCTTTTCCTCTCGGGAGTTTAATTCGTGCTTCTATTTTACCGTATGTAAAAGAAAAATTATTTTGCGTTATCAACTTGGCCGATTTAATGCTGCCGTCACGCTTTCCCACGGTTCCATCTAATGTAGCCCGGATTATTAAAGTGCTGTCGGTGATGATGGCATTATCTTCGGTGTAATATTGCCATTCATCATTACCCCATCCCCAATTACCATAACCAACATCAAAGCTCCAGTCCGATAAGATTGAACCATTAAACTCATCTTGCCACATAAGTTTCCAGTATGATGAGAAAACGAACGGTGAGAATGCCATAGTGAACAGTATATAAAAGAGAACTATTTTTTTATTCATTTTGGTGACCTTTGTGGTATATCTTAGTGGTCTTCGTGGTTGATATTTTTTTACCGCTTGTATACAGATTTTATTCTTTAATTTCTAACCGGTCATTTCTTATTGGTTAACCGGTACAAGTTCGGGATATTTATCCTGCATTACAAGCTTTGCTTTTCTGTCTACGGTAAATAAACCCCAATGCTTCTCGGCATCCAACGGATTATCCGGATCTCCTTTCCAGTCTTCATCAAACGCTTCAAACCAGAAAGTTGTAATGTTCATTTCAGATGCCCAGTCAAATAATTCTTTATAATGCTGCTTCTGCTTTTCTTCGCTTGCCCGCTCACCAAATTGATAGGCAGTCGTTGCCCATCCCGCTTCAGCAATAACCATACGGCTGTCAGGAAATGCATCCCGGACTAATTGCATGTTCTCGATTGTAAAGGATAATCCTTCATCAATATCTTTCCCTTCCCATACAGGATACGTGTGGACAGCAAGGAAATCAACTTCTTTCGCTAATTCCGAACCCTCATTCGCCCACCAGTAATAGTTTTCAGCAACCGTAACCGGTTGGGATACGGCATTTTTCACTTTTCTTACATATTCTATCACCGTATTCACCTCGACCAGGTGATCGGTCCATGAAACAAGAGCCTCATTCCCGACATTAACTGCGACGATAATATCTTCATACTCACGGGCTAACTGTATTCCCCTTTCAACTTCCTCGCGATTAAGAATTTTATTCTCTCCAAGAACACTATCGGGAATCGGCTCATCCAGCCACGGACATCCCTCATGGTTACTGAGTTCAGCATCGAGCCAGATACCGAGCATCACTTTCATATCCATATCATTCTCTCTGATTATTCTTAATACCGCCTCGGAGTTTTCACGTGAATCATACAAACGGATGAGCCGGAAATTTGAATCCTTTGTCAGTATTTCAAGATCTTCGAGAATTTCTTCGTCGGACGGATTGACCGCTCCGTCTCCGCGATCGGGATGCTGTCCGCTTCTGAAACCGGAATAAGCAACTGCCTTTGTAATTCCCTCCATTAAATCATCCTTACTTTGCCGGAGTGATTTTTTGGGGTTCTCCGTCCTTTGCAACCCGGATAAACGATAGTTACTCCACACATGTCCCGGATGAAACGCAATTGCCTCTTCAAAAGCTTCCACGGCTTGTTCTTTTTTACCCAAACCCCTGTATGCCAGACCCGTTAAATAAAAGTTTATTACATGCTGTCTTGCTTCGGATTCCCCGCCTTCAAACTGCAGGAAAAAAGCGCTGCCTGTTTGTGATTGAGCGCGTTCCAGCATTCCATGTAATATAGTTTCTGCTTCTTCTGCTCTATCTCTCTTTTGCAGTGCAAGCGCCTGATAATAAAGATATTCCTGATCTCTTCCCCATGTTTCCGAATCACTCATAATGCAATTTTCATAGGCAGCAATAGCTTCTTGCTCACTATCCAGTTTCTCATGAACAAGGCCTATTAAATAATGAAACTGAGCCCATCGCGGTCTTCCAAAACGTCCCACAGGATAATCCAGCGCCGTTCTAAAAAGATTTAATGCCTCGTCGTACTCCCCCTTATCCATATACGTTAAACCCTGTAATACAAGCGCATTCAGATAGGTATCCTGCATTTCCCGTCCGCCTTCAAATTGCGGGAACACATGACTATTAATAATATCCAATGCTTCATCATACTTACCGACTTCAACAGAACGCGTGGCAAGACGCAGCAGGGTTTCGGATCTCATCTGAACGATGTCTTCATTTTCTTTCAACAGAGCATATTTTATCTGCGACGATGCTCTGTTTTGTTCATATAATTTATCCATCTCAAATAAAAGGCGGGGATCATCGCTGTTGAGGGCGACCGCTTTTTCCATGCTTTCAACGGCTTTGGAAATATCTTCTTCCACTTCTTCATAGCCGAGCGCAAGATTCCGGT
>PWTU01000470.1 GCA_003562775.1 Ignavibacteriales bacterium | reverse complement strand
CTTTCAACCATTCGTTTCGGGATAATTGAAGCAGTATTGCACGCATTGCGATTGCCGGCAGATGAGACTCCGGGGATTTGAGGATATATTAGTGTTTTGGTGGTAGATTGTCAAGTGTGGAACGATGAGAGGTGTCAGGTGCGTGAAATAAAGAGTATATACTTTATATTGGCGTTGATTCGCGGTTTATTATTATCCTTTCCATACTATCGGCAATCAATTTCTACCTCCTCATCTGATGCACAAAATAACCGGTACCGCAATTCGATTATATATCAAGTACTTTTCTCCGACCGGAAAGAACACTATAATATTTCTCTTTCATGCTATCAGAAAGAAAACTTCTCTGAATGGTGTCCTCCCAAAAAGACATAGCATGTGTAATTTCAGATAAAACATCTTTTATCGCGGATGCAGTCAATGTGAGCCGCTCTTTGCCGAAGTATTCTATTAACAATTGAGGCGTAAGTTTTTTCTTTTTTCCGGCTACCGGAAGGGCAATCTCTTCGGCAACATTGGGAAGCGCGATGGTCGTATTCAACAGATCGTATACAGGTGAAAGCTCAACCTTACCGTTTCGTCTGATGAGTGAGAAATTTTTAAGATGCATGTCTTCGTTCCCGGTCAGGAAATTAAAAAGAGTAAGACGAAACAGTTTCACCTTTTCGATAACCGGAAAAGTACAATGCTCATCGATTACCGATACAATCTGTTCCATACTTGATTTATATTTATCATCGCGGGTCATTCCGAGAAGCTGTGCGAAATCTTCCACCGGTACTTTCTTTTTTGCATTGATGCGGTCAAATCTTTTAATGAAATACGTGAGCGATTGATCTTTCGAATATACTAATCCGTGAAGCGGGACCTCGATACCGGCAGTCTTTGCAAGTTTCATGGTGAGGTCTTCATTTTGCGGTACTTCCGGATAATGAATCTGCGGTTTCAGAATATACTGTCCTCCGGTATCAACTATTTCAAATAAACCTTCAGCGGCATTGAGCTTTGCGCTCAGTTTGGGCTGCACACCCTGAATAGACATTTTAACAGCACGGGCGATTGCCTCACGTATCTGCTCCTCGGCGGAATAAGGAAGATCTTTTAAATCCTTCAACCGGGGTGACAACTGCCTGAGACCCTCACGGGAATACCGGACACCGGATGGTATATCCCCATATGTAACCGGACACCGGTTCATAGAATTTCCTCCACCGTCACGGCGCCGACCATGTCTTTACCCACGGCAACAAGCTGACTGAAAAGATCGTCCCGGTCTATCTTCAGTTGTCTCAACATCCCGTCGAGCATAATACCTTCAGGCAGCAAACCCTCGAAGAAAGGAGGAAAGCGGTCGAATGTAAACTCCCGTTGTTCGACAGGCATGGTAAGAGATACGGGATCGCCATGATATGAATCGTTATATCTGAAGACATATTCCTTTCCGGGAATCCGTTCCTCAAGTACACCCGCTTCAACATCATTTAAAAAAACTTTTGCCCTTCTCATCCTCCGGTCTCCCGTTGTTGTTCAGACGTAAGCGGACTCACAAATTTCATTTGAATATTCAGGACGTTCAGGATTTTTAGAAGCGTGTCGAGCCGGACCGTTTCTTTTCCCTTTTCAATATCGAACACTGCGGTCTTACCGGTTCCTGCCAGCTTCGCAAGCTCAAGCTGACTGAGCCCCGCTTTCTTTCTATGATCGCGAATCATCCGACCGATTTCATTTGCATTCATAATTATTTACCGTTATAACAGTAATTTATATTGATTATCATATAATTATACTGCTTTAACGGTAATTTGTCAAGTATTATACTGCTATAGCAGTAATATTTTTTATTCAGGCCTAAAATGTACCGCTAAGACAGTAATAGTAAGTTAATTTTTCAAATAATTGCTGCTGTAGCGGTAATTATGTAGGTAAAATATTACAGTATTCAAATACCGCGTGTCGTCGCCTACGACTGTACGCGGTACCGCCGTTACAATAATTCCGGGTCACCCCACCTGTGGCGGGCTCGGTGAGAGACTATGCGGTAACGGCAGAAAATGGAGGGGTTCCACTTCGGTTTTTGCACAAAAAGAAGTACTAATTTACTCCTTTCACCCCTCCTTAATTTATAAGAAATTGGGAAAACTCTTGTTCAAAATTAGCATTGATTTTTAGGATGAATTTTCTTAAGATGAACATGAGTGATATAAGGAAAAAGTTACGATGTCCATTCAAGAACTATATGAGGAAATAAGAGCGTTACCCGAACGGAAGCGGGAGGAGCTGCTTAAGAAAGTTCTTCAAGACCCGGAAATTTCCGGAGAGCTCGAGCGTTTAGGGTACCTCCGACTAACCGAACGTTCGTTCGATTTCTGGAACGATCCTCGTGAAGATATTTATCAGGATTATGCAAAGTAGATGAACGCCGGTGATATAATTCTTATTAACTTTCCCTTCACAATTCCCACTGTATCAAAAGTTCGCCCTGCAGTTGTTATTGCCGTGACCGACGATCGTTATCGTGATCTTGTAGTGTGTGCAATAAGTTCCGTAATACCGGATACTCCATCAAAGCGTGAGATTGTATTTAACAGTACTGACGATGATTTTAACCAAACCGGACTCCGGGCTAATTCGGTTGTAAAGGTCGATAGAATTGCAACCCTCCGTGAATCCGATGTGATAACGAGAATAGGTAAATGCTCACCAAGACAGTGGAAACTAATCGTCGATGCGTTTCAAAATCTTGTATCGGTTTAATAAAAGAATATTCTTCAGACAATTCAAAGGTTTCTATACGCTCATACCGCTGCAATGGCAATTGCTAATCTGGCAAGAGCACCTGCGGAGTGATTAATCCTAATATCTTATCTAACCTACTTAATAATTCTTTTACTTCTTTTTCTGACCAATTCCGTTGCAGATAAGATATAATAATAATGAGGATTAATACGAACGAAAATCCTCGTACCTTCGCTCAAGCAGCAACGGATCCGGCGAGAGACTATGCGGCGACGGCATGATGATTTTTCTATTATTCAAATCTTTCAATCCGTGGATCAACATTGGACCGTCCTCTTCATCAAGGACGTCTTTGCGGATTTCGATGACGTAGTCGGGACGAATGCCGAGAAAATATGAATCAAATGCGGCGTGGTGGAGTTTGCAGAGGGAGATACCGTTGCGGACTTCCGGCACGCCTTCCGGTAGACGATCTTCTATGATATGTGCGGCGTCGAGTAGTTCGGGATGTCTGAGTTTGCAGCAGGCACACTGTTCGCGGTAGGCGTATAATACTCTTTCTCGAAATCCTCTCTGATGAAGACGATGACGTACCGCTGTAGTGATATATGCACGACGTATATCAGCACCGGTATCTGCGGCATGTTCGGAAGGTGCGGTCATGCTTGTTTTTAAGTATGTACTGTCATCTGCCGCTACTTTAAATGTAAGCTGATCGGGCATATCTCCTACTATATATACAGGCCATATCGCAAGATATTTTCCGGGGACAACCCCGTGGAAATATATAAGAGGTGTACCTTCCATCATTGCTTTACGGAGACCTTTATTGTCTCTGTGATTTGGATCGGCTCCGCGATAGCGGTAAAGAAGCAGATCGTCAGCACTAAAGCTGTCATCGTAGGGTCCCTCGGGTGTAGTTGTGATAGTGAGCGGGAATTCGGGTAGAATTTTAGGTTTGAATATTCCCTGCGGGCTGACCAAAGGTATACGTTCACCTCGAAATATAAATCCTTTGGCAAGCAGTTCACGTGGTAGGACATCGCCGTGGATCTGTGTTTGTTTTGAGAGCCACTCAAAAGCGGCGAGGCGGAGAGAGTGATCGATATTGGAAGATTCGGGCATAAATTATATTTTTATCAATTATACTACAGTTTCACATAAATCTTACTCCAAGATCCCTGAGCAAAAATATTAATAACGTCCTCTTGATCTGTCGAAGCAAATGCATCGGACAAATTTCCACTTTTAATCCAATCAGCAAGTTCATCATTTCCCCGTTCCAATTCATTTTTTATCTTATCGATACTTCGAATACGGCCCTCTGAAGCATGATGAATGAGACCGTTCCAAAAGGCGGGAGCAACATCAAACGCATAATACCGTCGTGCGGCTTCAATAAATACATTGGCGTCCAATACGTACACAGGATCACCAGTCACTCGGGAGACTCACTATATAGTTTTTGGATATACTGATCGAAGGTCTTACCGTATAGCCCTGTCAATTTATATGCATCGTAATAGCTTAGTCTGCTCTCCTTTACTGCACGAATTACCGCATCTGCAAAACGGCGACCGACACGCAGATTTTGAGACGCGTAGAAATCACCGCCATCGGAAATTCGAGGTGTACGCCGTTCATCATTTATATATTCACGGTAAAATTCAAAAAACTCATCCCTGCCGATAAGTGCTAAATCCAAAGCTCTGCGTGCGGCAACGAGCGCGCTTACTTTGAATCGTCGTGCGATTATCTGGAACGGCTCATCTTCGGAACGTGCAGATTGCCATGCCTCACGCATTTGTTCAGCGGGGACCAAAAATTCAGCGGCCACTTTGTTGCAAACTTGTTCCGTCGGATCATTGGCCGGTTGAAGTTGACGAAGATCAAAAGCGGCACTGCTTCCGAACCAGATATGTGCAATTTCATGTGCAAGCGTAAACATCTGTGCCGCTTTGCTGTCGGAAGCGTTTACGAATATAAGGGGTGCATAGTCATCCGCGAGAACGAAACCTCTGAACTCCCTGACATTCAGCTTTCTGTGCGTATTATTTCCCACTATTCCGTTTGCAACAACGAGTATTCCCGATTCTTCGATAACTGTTCTCAAATGGCGTAATGCATTCTCCCAGGTACTATGTTGAGCCGCCCATTCATTGCCGAGTTCCAGTACTCGCTTGATATCATTTGCTATGTTCCCGGGATCGTCATCGCGGGATGCAGATCCATAAAAAGGTAATGGAGATTGACCCTGCTCGATAAGAAACTCACGCATCCATGCCTGACGCTGCTGCATAGTATAAACCGTATCCAGAAGTTCGGGACTCGGACTTTTAGCGGGCCGGTCATCTATAGTACGAAAGTGCGGTATCGGTAATTTTTCTTCCGGAGGTTCGGATAGGAAAAAATATCCCACCGGTGTACGCGTTTTTCGGGCAAATTGTTCAATCTGACGCATTGTCGGTTGGACGCTCCCCTCTAACCATTGATGTAACTTCGGAAATCTCCTTTCAAGAGATTCTTCCGACAATCCGGAGCGTTCTCGTGCCCATACAAGTAGGTTTGCATTTATAGATATTCGTGCCATGTACTAATAATAATTAATTTTACTGAGATTTGAAAAATTTTTGCCGCTATTAATCCCATTCCTTTTTTATATCAATCCAACCCCGATTGCTTTATATCCACATCCAACAGCCCCAGCGGAATAAGTATATCTTTCATTGCATTCAAGTGATCCAATGCGTTCTGCAGGTCATCCACGCTGAAGTAACCGACAGCATTACGAAAATCTTCACTCAGGGTGGATATCTCGCGGCGGAAGATGTCGAGTTCGTCTTTTGTGGATACAATAATAACTTTTTGAATTGATGCGTCACGTCTTACGCGTTGTAAATTCAATATTGCACCATCTCTATTTCCTCTTCTATGTACCTCAAACGCATACTTGATAAAACCGAGATTACCGATACGGCTTCTCCATATCGCATCTATTCTACATCCGTGAGTTACGAGGAATTCTTTCTCCACTTCGAAGCCCAATCCGTCACCCATTTGCAGTACCTGCTCGATCACGCTGCTATGATCAAAATCATCGATATCCGTCTCTTCTTTTTTAAATGAATCAGGTTCCGCTTTAAACTTTGGCTTATACAGAGAAATATAGAACAAGAGGAAATCAAGTGAAAAATAATCCTTAAATTCAGGGTAACGGTCAGAAATAGCACTTTTCACCTTCTCCATTAATTTGCAATACTCTTCATATTGAGTACCGCTGATCTGACTCGATTTTG
>PWTU01000178.1 GCA_003562775.1 Ignavibacteriales bacterium | reverse complement strand
TCTATTTTTAGTATTTTTTTCATGGCTTACCTCCAGTGTAAGTGCATGTAACATAATGAGTAAGCCAATTTATCAATTATCTTACTTAAGGTAAAATCATTAACTTGACGCCAATGCGATAAATATCGGGATTGGTGAAATTTGGTGTTTCGGTGCTTTGGTGGCGAAAATTAACTTTGAAATTCATAGGCAAAAACATAACTTATGAATTACCGCGCTGTACCGAAGGTAAAGGTGATATAAAACCCGCCGAAATGTTTCTTTTGCAGGTATCGAATTTCATCCTGATTGTTTCCCGGTTCATACACGCTTGCATCCATACTATTAATGCCGCTGAAATACGGTACGAAGTAGTAGCGAAAATTAATGCCGACCAGGTTTGATGGATCGGATCCTACATATGCGCCAGCACCGATAAAACCGCCGACAGTGTGGTATCCTTTTCCATGTCCGAGTGCGCTAAAGAAACTTCGTTCGTACGGGGTCGCATATATTAAGCTCGGTCCGATTCCGGCGCTGATGAACGGTCGGAAGTTGTCCATGATTTGATCTTTGAATAGCCGGTATTGTGCACCGAACTGAAGCGGGATGACCAGAAATCTGTTGATTTTACCGGGAACGATTTTCTGCCCCGTCCATGGATTATAGAACTCCACTTCGCGATTATCTTTCGATTCGGATACAGACAGACTGATAAAGCCGGCAATGGTCGGAGTGATTTCACGCCAGTAAAAACCACCGGCGCCCATACCACCGTCCGATACCAATATGTCGAAACCCCAGGCCTTACGAAGGTCGTCGGTATACAACGTTTCCTGCGCATTAACCGGATAAGCCGTATATGCGATAAGAAACGTGAATAGAAAAACTTTGGTGATCTGTATCATGTTTGTTCCTTTCCCGTCTCATACTTTCTCTTTAAAACCGCACTCTCTATAAGGTAGTTCCTCTTTTTGACAAATTCAACTATATCGCTCTAAATACAAACAATTTCAGATACATCGTTTCCGGCATATACGGTGAAACCGGATGATCGGGAGATGCGCCCCGACGCTCGAGCAGTTGAAGAGATCTGTTGTTTCTATGGGCAGCATGGGTTACGGTGTGAAACAACGCATCTTCGCTGATGTGATAGGAGCAACAGGCGGTTATCAGATATCCGCCGGGTTTTAGAATTTTCAGTGCATTGTCATGAATAGCGCGATACGCCTGCAATGCCGGACCGACGTTCTTCTTCGACCGGGTAAACGAAGGCGGATCGAGGATTATAAGTTCAAAATACCGCCTTTGTTGCTGGAATGTATTGAGTATTTTTTCCGCATCGCTGCACAAGAACTCAATGCGGTCTTCGAACTTGTTGAGCCGGGCATTTTCCCGGGCACGCCCGATTGCTCCTCCCGATGAATCGACTGCAACAACAGAGCGTGCGTAGCCCGCGGCTGCGTTGAGTGAAAAACCGCCGTCGTAGCAGTAACAGTCGAGTACGTCGAGTCCGTTCGCGTACGATCGTATCATTGCATGATTCATTCTCTGATCGAGGAACCACCCGGTTTTCTGGCCGTTTATTATGTCGATAGAATATGTGAGTCCGTTCATTGTTACGTGGAGTGGAGGATTCGGCATCGTACCGCGGGCAACATTTTCCTCCAACGGGAGCTGCTCAAGTTCACGCAAATTCGTTTTGTTTTTCTCGTAAATTGCGGATGGTTTTAGCGTTGATTCTATAACGTCGTATATAAGCGTTTTCATCCGTTCCATCCCGGCCGAAACGATCTGTGTGACAATAACCGGGCCATAGCGGTCGATTATCAATCCCGGTAAATAATCACTTTCTCCGTTGACGATGCGATAGGTTTTCGAATCGGAGAACAGATGCAAACGATGCGCAAGTGCCATTTCAATACGGGATTTAAAGAAACCGAAATCGATCGGTTCATCTTTGCGTGATAACAGACGAACGGCGATTAAGGAATGTGGATTTAAAAAACCTTTCCCGAGCGGCATCCCGTCATTTCGTAAAACGGTGACTATGTCGCCTGTACCGGGGTCGCCGCTTATTGATTGTATTTCATTACTGAAAATCCATTGATGCCCGCCGACAACGCGATGATGTTCTTTTGGTTTTAGGGTTATGAGGGTGTGTTTCACGGGGAAGCCTTGAGATTAATATTTCTATTGAAACTAATTTATAGTAAATATACCGATAAATTTTTAAAAAACCACTTTTTGACATTTTGGTAATTGTGATATATATTATATGAGAATATTTTAGGAGATTTAATATAATGAACAAGCGAATTTCAATTGATCCAAATGTGTGTCACGGACAAGCATGTATTAACGGTACTCGAATACCGGTGCATCAGATTGTTCTTATGCTTGCTAATGGTGATACTATTGATGATCTTCTTAAAGCTTATCCCACTATTACTACGGAGGATATATTTGCATGCCTTGAATATGCCGGTAGATTGACCGAAGAACAAATTGCACCAATCGAAAATCTACCGGGCCAGTGATGAATATTATTGTTGATGAAAACATTCCATTGTTTACAGTCAACACACTCCGAAATTTAGGACACAACGTGTTGGATATTAGGGGAACATCAGAAGAGGGAATAGCGGATCAAGCGTTGTGGTTGAAGGCTCAGCAAGAAGAAAGATTATTGATTACTACCGATAAAGGGTTTGCAAAGCACCGAGATGAGTACCATTATGGAATCATAATTATTCGTTTGAAGCACCCCAATCAATCAAAAATACATAAACGAGTTATGCAAGCAATACATCAGTTTGAAAATAAAGATTGGAGTGGTTTACTTATTGTTATGCGTGACTCAGTTCAAGCGGTATGGAAGTCAAAACCTTGATACGGTTTATCCAAGAATTTTCAGAAGCACATTCGGCGTTAACAACCACTCGAGACTTCCACGGACGTGCCGTGTATATCCTGCTATAAATACTTTCGCCAGCGATCCTTTTTTTATTGTAATAAAACTCTGTTCGTTTCCGCCGATGAGTCGTGAAATAGTACGGCTGATTAGCGGTTCGTGCCCGACGAGCAACACCGACGATTTTTGCGTTTCTTTCAGCAGTTTCAACAAATCATCGCAATCTCCGGGCGGCGTCAGGGGGTAGCAGGAACCGAGTTCTATATCCGTTTGCAGAACTTCCCGGATGATCATTGCAGTTTCCTGCGCTCGTTGCAAGTCGCTGCATAATATCTGATCGAATTCTATATCGAGAGCTTTCATTGCCATCGCAACTTTACGAATGGCATCGATGCCGTCCGGTGTTAAAACCGGATCATCTGAGGAAATCTGTTCCGCTTCGCCGTGCCGGAGAAAATAGAGATTCATAGGTATACCTATTTTTTCTTCATATCTTTGCGGATATCCGCATACCCTTTTTTAATGATATCGTAAATATAGTACAGCCGGTCATTATATGGAATAAAGGCGGACTTCATCGCATTGATTGTGATTTTCTCAAGGTCGTCAAGATTGAGTTTAAATACATCCGCCGCAATCTGATATTCTTTGCTCATAGTTGTATCACTCATGAGACGGTCATCGGTGTTTATTGTTACACGATATTTTGCATTGTAGTATAATCCGAATGGATGCTCCTCAAGACTTGGGGCAGCGCCGGTATGCACGTTGCTGCTCAAGCACATTTCAAGCGGTATACGCTTATCGAGTACATACTGAGCCAGACGACCGAAATTGACTATTTCACCGTTATGCACGGTAATGTCTTCCTGCATTCGCGTAGCGTGTCCGATGCGATGAGCGCCGCACCATTGAATTGCCTGCCAGATCGATTCCTTTCCGAAACCTTCGCCCGCGTGCACAGTGATATTGAAATTGCTTCGTTGGATGTAGTGAAATGCATCGACGTGTTTTTTAGGCGGATAGCCGCCTTCTTCGCCTGCAAGATCGAACCCGACGACGCCGCGCTCGCGGTGATCGACGGCAAGCTCCGCCATTTCAAGCGACAGGTTCATGTTTCGCATCGCACAAATGATCAATCCGTACCCGACGCCGAAATCCTTTTTCCCGCGTTCGAGTCCGTCAAGAACCGACGTGACGGTATCCTCCCAGTGCAGACCGCGATCCGTGTGAAACACCGGTGCAAAGCGTGTTTCGACATAGGCGACGCCGTCTTTGTACATATCTTCCATCATTTCATACGCGACACGTTCAAGGGCTTCGGGCGTTTGCATGACGCCGCACGTATGCTGAAATCCCTCCAGGTATTCCGGGAGACTTCCTTTATTTGCGCCCCGGAAAAACCATTCGGCCAGCTCACCCGGATCGTTCGTCGGTAACTTATCGTACTTTTGGTCGCGTGCAAGCTCGATGATGGTTTGCGGTCTCAAGCCGCCGTCGAGATGATCGTGTAATAATACTTTGGGCAATTTTTGTAAAAACTTGAGTGAGTATTTCATTTTAATTTCCCCGATAGTTTTTCAACATGTTTTGTTATTGATCCGTTGCAGATTAGTGTCAATATCGTTTGGATATCGTTATGAAGGACACGGTCGTTTTCAAGATGATCGATGTGTTTGCGGACGAAATCGAATGCCGCCTGTGCACCGATGCCCGCCTTCATTATGTGTTTCTTTTTGGGATGGATTCGGGAGAAATCCATTCCCTGGCAGGCCGTGAGAAATTCTATAGCTACTACCGTTTGAACATTCCTCAAAATCTTATATGCTTTCTGAGCCGCTATCGATCCCATGCTGTTGTGATCTTCCTGGTTAGCCGATGTCGGAATTGAATCGACACTCGCGGGGTGTGCAAGCACTTTGTTTTCCGAAACGAGCGACGCGGCGGTGTATTGGGCAATCATCATGCCTGAATTCAATCCGCCTTTTGTGGTGAGAAATCTCGGCAAGCCGCTTAAGGATCCGTTGACAAGCCGTTCGATACGGCGTTCGGATATGTTTGCAAGCTCCGATAACGCAATGCCGAGAAAGTCGGCTGCAAGTGCGATCGGCTGACCGTGGAAGTTTCCTCCTTCAATGTGTATCCCGTCTTTTGGAAAGATTAACGGATTATCGTTTGCCGAATTTAACTCGATCGATATTGTGTCATATGCGTATCTGATTGCATCTCTCGATGCTCCATGTACCTGTGGAATACAGCGTATCGAGTATGCATCCTGAACCCGCGGGTCGTCGTACAGATGCGAACGGCGTATTTCACTTTTTCTCAATAGGCGCCGCATATTAGCTGCACAATTATTTTGACCGCGTAAGGGGCGCAGCCGGTGAAGGCGGCTATCGAACGCTCGCGGTGTACCCTTGAGTGCTTCGAGCGTTACCGAAGCCGCAATGTCGATAAGTTTGCACAGTTGTGTCGCTTCATAGACGGCAAATGCAGTGTAGGCAGTCATCATCTGCGTACCGTTGATCAGAGCAAGTCCTTCTTTTGCAGATAGATTAACCGGTTGAAGCCCTGCTTCACGCAGCGCCTTCCGTGCATCGACGATCTTGCCTTGAAACTTCACAGCACCCTTTCCCATCATTGTAAGCACCAGGTGTGCAAGCTGTACGAGATCGCCCGATGCACCGACTGAACCCTGCGACGGTATAACCGGAATAATGCCTGCATTGAACATTCCGATTAAAACATCGAGCGTTTCCGGTCGTATCCCCGAATATCCTTTCGCGAGCGTATTGATCCGTAACACCATCATAGCACGCACTATCTCATCAGGCATCGGATCGCCTGCCCCGACCGCATGACTATAGATGAGATTTTTTTGAAGCTGTTCGATGTCCTTGAGGTTGATTCTGATGTTGCTGAATTCACCAAAACCGGTCGTGACCCCGTAAATGGTAGCGTCTTCTTTCAACCAATCTTCAATCAGCACCCTTGCTTTTAATACGGCGCGGCGTGCTTCCTTGCTCAAGCGGATTGTGTTGCCTGGGATATGAGTTAATTCATAAAGTTGTGGGATAGAGAGCGTATTACCGTCGATTGTTGTCGCCATAAAAAAAGCGTTAAAAGATTAACATGTTTTTAATAAAATAAATTCTTATAATGTAAT
>PWTU01000048.1 GCA_003562775.1 Ignavibacteriales bacterium | reverse complement strand
TCGACCGCTTACCCTGGCAATGCGTGTGATGCATCGTGGAAGATACGGGAAGGATTCGGAAAGTGAGAGAATGCGCGCTATCTTTCTCGGTAAGCCGGCATATATAAGAGGGTATGATGTTTACTCTTTATCGGTGCAGGAATTTAATCAACTCGGGCATTTATTAGCAGGCAGTAGAATAGCAGTTCTTAATCTTGAAGCCCGTGTACCGCTTTTCGGAGTGGAACGGTTTGGTTTGATTAACTTCCCGTTCCTCCCAACTGAATTATCGATATTTCTGGATGGAGGACTAGCCTGGACGAGCGATCGTAGCCCCGAGATAAAGTTTGCGAAGTCGTCGCAGCAACAAATTCCCGTATTCAGTACCGGGGTGAGTGCAAGAGTAAATATTCTGGGAGCATTAATTATGGAAATTTATTATGTACATCCGTTCCAGCGACCGGAACGGGGAGCACACATTGGTTTCCAGTTATCTCCTGGCTGGTAATTTTTTAATAAATTGAAGAAACGTATTTGTATGGATAAAAAACCACTAAACCAGCAACAAAGAAAAAATGATCAACAGAAACGACAGGATGCACCGCCGCCGGTTTCATCATCCTTCAGGTATCTGATCTGGTTTATAATTTTATTTGCGGTATTACTTTATTTCAGTCGGACATTAATCGTTCCGGATCAAATAGATATTTCGTATTCGGAATTTAAAAATCAAATTAAAGCCGAAAATGTGAAAGAAGTGACTTTCCGCGGCGATAGAATTACGGGAGAATTTCTTGAGGACTATACCCCTCCGGGAGAAGACGCAGCATTTAAGAGGTTTCGGACTGTACTACCCGCATTCGACGATCCGTATTTAGTGGATTTACTTGAAGAGAATGACGTAATTGTTTATGCAGAGCAGGAATCGAATCCATGGATCACTTATTTTCTATTGTTGTCAATTCCGTGGATACTGATAATTGCTTATTTCATTTACTTGCGCCGACAGATGCAACAAGGCGGGGGAATGATGGGCGGGGGACTTTTTAATGTCGGAAAAACAAAAGCAAAGCGCTACCATCGTGAAGATACGAGTATAAAATTCGAAGATGTTGCAGGCGTAGAAGCTGCAAAGAAAGATTTACAGGAAATAGTTGAATTTCTTAAAGATCCGGACAAATTCAAGGATCTCGGCGCAAAAATACCGAAGGGCGTGCTCCTTACCGGTCCGCCCGGAACCGGTAAAACATTGCTTGCCAAAGCAACAGCCGGTGAAGCAGGCGTACCTTTTTATAGCATTAGCGGGTCGGAGTTTATAGAAATGTTTGTGGGTGTGGGAGCATCACGGGTAAGAGATACATTTCAAAATGCTCGAAATGAAGCTCCGGCAATTATATTCATCGACGAAATAGATTCGATCGGACGCGCACGCGGGACCGGTCTCGGTGGCGGTCACGATGAACGGGAACAAACCTTGAACCAGATTCTCTCGGAGATGGATGGATTCGACCCGCGAGAAGGTGTAATCGTCATGGCTGCGACGAACAGACCCGACATTCTTGATCCCGCATTAACACGTCCGGGCAGATTCGACCGGCAGATTACACTCGATCTTCCTCACAAAGATGCGCGGGAACAGATATTGCGAATCCATTCCCGGAAAGTACCGCTTGATAAGGACGTCGATTTGAAAAATATTGCAGCGCAAACGGTCGGCTTTGCCGGTGCAAATTTAGAAAACCTCGTGAACGAGGCGGCTTTACTTGCGGGACGAAAGGGAAACAAGAAAGTGACAATGGAAGATTTCAACGAAGCGAGAGATAAAATATTACTCGGCGCTGAACGCGAAGATATGATAACCGACGATGAACGAAAAGTAATTGCATATCACGAGGCAGGGCATGCGCTTGTTGCAAAATTACTGCCGGATGCCGATCCGGTGCAGAAGGTTACAATTATTCCGCGAGGCAGAGCACTGGGCGTGACCGAACAAGTACCGGAAAACGACAGATATAATTATAATAAAAAGTATATTCTTGACCGCATTGAAATAATGCTTGGCGGACGCGCTGCGGAGGAAATAGTATTTGACGATGTAACCAGCGGGGCAGCAAACGACCTCAAACAGGTCACGAGCATCGCCAGAAAGATGGTGACACAGTGGGGGATGAGCGATAAAATCGGACCGGTCGCATTTAAAGCCGGAGAGGATCATCCGTTTCTCGGAAGAGAAATGGCGCAGCCGAAGGATTTTAGTGATTATACTGCAAAAGTGATCGATGAAGAGATAACACGAATCGTAAGTGAAGCGGAGGAAAAAGCACGAAACCTGTTAAAAGAAAACAGGAACAAGCTCGATGCGATTGCTCATGCATTATTGGTTCATGAAACTTTAACAAGTGACGAGATCGACCGGCTTGTAGGACAGAAAACGAATAACGAGCCGGAGAAAGCAGAAGAGAAGGAAAAAGAAGTAGATTCTCCCGCGAAATCTGAACTCCCGCGAAAATAGAAAATCCTATTTATTGCTATTCAAAGTTTATTTTAGTAATTTTAATATGACAATTTTTTCGGGGCGTGGCTCAGTCCGGTTAGAGCGCACGGTTCGGGACCGTGAGGTCGGCGGTTCAAATCCGCCCGCCCCGACAAGTAGACAATTTCCCAAATGCAGAAAAAGTGACTAAATTCTCAATCGTAGAAATTGTTTATGCGGATTCACTGCAAGTAAATCCGCCCGCCCCGACAGCAAATATAAAACTTATTGAATTCACAATGTAAATCTGACCACCTGCCCACCTTGTCAACTTGAAATTCCCCCTAAAATTCCCTAACTTGTAAGTAATTAATATTCTTCAATACTCCTCAAAATTTACCATGGTACAAATAAGTTCCTACATACCATGGGGTAATAATTACTGATAATGTATATTTACGATTATTACCTTTTATTAGCCATTTATTGCGTATTTTATGAAATTATGTCTTGATGCGAGAGAAGCAGCTCGCAGTATCTCAGTTACTTCCACCGAAATTAAAAACAATGTGCTATTGCGGATAGCGGAACTTTTAAACAAAGAACGCAATGCAATTAAATCTGCTAATGATCAAGACCTCCAACAAGCCCGTGAAAGCGGTCTGGATCGGGTTCTTGTCGAGCGGCTCATCTTTAGCGACGAAAAAATTGACGGACGTATTCGTTCTTTGAAAAAAATCGCCGAACTCCCCGATCCAATCGGTCAATATGATGAATTCATTACCAGACCGAACGGTCTTAAAGTGGGCCGAATGCGTATACCACTGGGGGTCATCCTTATGATATATGAGGCGCGTCCGCACGTTACGGTCAATGCGGCAGGTTTTTGTATAAAATCAGGGAATGCAGTAATTCTCAAGGGGGGCTCCGAAGTGCTCGAGACCAATAAGATATTGGGTGATATAATCAGAAATGCGTTGGAGGAATATCAACTTCCTGCAAACACAGTGCAGGTTATTTCGTCATCGGATCGTACGCTGGTTCAGGATCTCTTAAAACAAGATGACTACATCGATCTCGTTATACCGCGCGGGGGAGAAGGACTAATTCGATATGTTAATGAGAATTCCCGGATACCCGTTATCAAACATTTTAAGGGTGTGTGCCATTGCTATGTTGAAGCATCGGCAGATACTAAAAGCGCCCTCGACATCGTGATGGACAGTAAAATGCTTATGCCGGAAGTGTGCAACGCACTCGAAACACTGCTCATCGAGCGTGATGCGGCGCAGTCGTTTTTACCGGCGCTGAAAGATGAAGCGGAGAGAGTACATTTGAAACTTCGCGCTTGCCCGGAATCACGCAAAATCATTGATGCAGAAGAAGCGACTGAAGAGGACTGGAGAACGGAATATCTGGATACCGTTTTATCGGTTAAAATTGTAAAAGATATCGATGATGCAATAAATCATATAGAAAAATATGGAAGTCATCATACCGATACGATCGTTACCCGGAATATTTCTTCTGCTGAAAAGTTTGTGCAATCGGTCGATTCAAGTGTTGTATTGGTGAACGCCTCAACAATGTTTAACGACGGGGAAGAATTGGGTCTTGGCGCCGAAATAGGTATTTCAACGGAAAAACTGCACGCCCGCGGTCCGATGGGATTAAAAGAATTGACTTCGTATAAATTTGTTATATATGGACAGGGACACTGTAAAAAAACAAAATGAAAGAAATTACAGAATTTTATCGTACCGGCTTTAAAAAGGCCGAAGAAAAAAGAAAGAATTTCAACGGTCGCAGGATCGGTTCCGAATTGAAATTTCCGTTCATTAAGGAAAACGGTCGCGCCGTCGATCGCAACGATGTCGATACATTATGGAAATATCTGGGAGAACAGGGATGGAATGTGTTAAAGGATGCAGTTACCGGACAAAGAATCGGGACTGAAACTCCCGGCGAATATAATAACACGATATCGCGATCCGAAACCGGTCATTGCCTGATTGAATTTTCGCTCGCACATACGGGCGATCTTCACGAGCTGCAAAAAATGTACGATGATCTACGTTCAACCTTAAAGAAATTTTCCGATATTTCGAAGACTTATTTTCTGTCATTTGGTATGCATCCGCTCGAGAAACCGGGCAAACATCTTATGGCGAAAAAAAGCAGAAACCTTTTCTGGGATAAACTATTCGGCTCAAACAGGATTGTACCGCCCGAAGACGGCGCCGACGTTCATCTGTTTGCTCTGAGTGCGGCGCATCAGGTACATATCGATGTCGATCCCGGGGAATCGATTAAAGCGGTAAATGTATTAAATGGTTTCGCAGGTGCGCAAATTGCAATGACGGCAAATTCAAATGTATGGCAAAATACGGTCGCAGAACAGGCGCAATGTCTTGGAGAATTATTCTGGGATTGGTGGCTCGGCGATCAGCGCGACCGGGCAGGGGTTCCCGAACGGAGGTTCTCCTCACTCGATGATTATGCGGAGTGCATTGGAAATTATTCACCGGTTTTTGTGCGCCGCGGCGACAACGTCATTGGACTCCCGGATTATGAAACATTTAAAAAATATTATAATAACGGCAACGGGGTTCGGAAAGGTGAGAATGCCGATGGAGAAAAAGTTGACCTTACACCGCAGAAAGAAGATATATCGCTTCATAATACATTTTTCTGGCATGATGCCCGCATTTCACGATATTTTACAATCGAAAACCGCTTAAACGATCAGCAACCTTATGATGAAATGATCGTTATACCGGCATTGACAACGGGACTTACTGAAAATCTTGATGAGGCGTTGGAATACTTGATGCAGTACGATTGGGATATGCTGCGCCAAATGAGAAATAATGCAATTCATAAAGGATTTGAGGCGTCGGTAAACGGTGCGCAAGTCATTGATCTATGTAGTGATATGCTTGGGATTGCAAATAAAGGACTTGCGAAACGAGGTCTGGGAGAAGAGAAGTTTTTGGAAACATTATTCGACAGAATTAAATTAAGGACTAATCCTGCTAACAATGCGGCAAAACTATTTCGATCCGAAGGACTTGAATCGTTCATTCATGAATTTCGCGTTTAAGTATTGTATGGACGTTACCCCGACGCAGAGAATTCGCTGTAGTCAAGACTTATATATTACTGCGTCGGGGTAACGTCCCAACGAATATAACATTAATAGCATTAATTTTAACAATGATACAGCTTGAGCACGTAACAAAAAAATATCCTGGCGGCGTCACTGCAGTCGATGATGTTTCGTTGGAAATAAAAAAGGGCGAAACATTTGTTCTTGTCGGCACCAGTGGTTGTGGGAAAACAACCACAATGAAGTTAATCAACCGCCTCGTACGATTAACTTCAGGAACAATAAAACTTGACGGCAGGGACATTACAGCTATGGATAGTTATTCTTTGAGGCGCTCTATCGGTTACGTAATACAGAATGTCGGACTCTTTCCGCACTTTACCGTTGAACGGAATGTCGGTGTCGTACCCGAATTGATCGGATGGGATAAAGTCAAAATTCATACCAGGGCGAGTGAACTATTAACAATGGTCGGACTATCGCCGGAGGAGTTTGCCAACCGCTATCCGGGTGAATTGAGCGGCGGACAGCAGCAGCGGGTTGGAGTAGCACGGGCGCTCGCAGCCGATCCCGACGTGATTTTGATGGATGAACCCTTCGGGGCGCTGGATCCGATAACAAGGGAAACTTTACAAAGCGAGCTTTCCCCCTTGTGGAACGAGCTTGACAAAACGGTTGTATTTATAACCCATGATATATTTGAAGCTGTGAAAATCGGCGATCGTATAGGGGTGATGGATAACGGCACAATATTGCAAACAGGCAAACCGGCTGATGTGATTAAACAACCGGAAAATGAAACTGTATCATCATTTTTTGCCCAGCATCGTTTTCAGCTTGAACTTCTCACGACGCAAATAGAATCGATCGTGGAACCGTATGACGAATCCAGGATAAAACGCGATAAAAATACTCCGTCACTGCATCCGCATGACGGGTTGATTGATGCGATGGACGCTTTAAAAATATCCGACGATCAAAAGGTTCCCGTATACGATTCGAAAAAACGATATCTCGGCATAATTAGCCATAAATCTGTAACGAGAGAAATTACAAATCTAATTGAGCGATAATGGAATTCTTTATTCAAATATTTCCCGAGATACTTGATAGAACAATAGAACATATATATTTGACCGCTGTTCCGATAGGCGCGGCTGCTTTAACCGGGATACCTGTCGGCATTATTTTAACTCGAAAAATATTTTTATCCGGAAAAGTTCTTGGCGCCGCGAGTGTGATACAGACAATACCAAGTCTTGCAATGATTGGATTTATGATTCCGCTGTTCGGTATCGGGGTGCCTGCGGCGTTAGTTGCTTTATACCTGTATTCATTATTGCCGGTATTACGCAACACGTTTACCGGGATCAACGGAGTCGATAAAGCCGTTATCGAGGCCGGACGAGGTATGGGGATGACCGATAATCAATTACTAATAAAAGTACAACTGCCGCTGGCGGTACCTGTGATTATGGCAGGTATCAGAACGGCGACGGTTATTGTGGTGGGGATAGCGACGCTTGCTGGTATTATGGGCGCCGGTGGTCTTGGGAATCTAATATTTCAGGGTATAGCAATGGTAGACAGCGATTTGATACTTGCCGGCGCAATTCCTGCCGCTATTCTTGCTTTGGTGCTGGATTATTTGCTTGGTAAAGCTGAAAAATTCCTATCTCCGGGAAGGAAGGGTGACAAAGTATGAAAAATATCGTTATAGGTATTATAGCATTATTTCTTCTAATTGGATGCGATGATCCTAATACCATCCGCATTGGATCTAAGAATTTTACGGAACAGGTGATTATAGGCGAGATAATGGCAATTATCATCGAAGAGAATACCGATATACGGGTTGACCGGCGATTTAATCTTGCCGGAACTATGGTATGTTTTAATTCCCTCCGCACCGGTTCACTTGATATTTATGCCGAATATACGGGCACCGCTCTTTCGGTAATTCTTGAAGAAGAGTTGCGCACCGATCCCGAGGAAGTGTTCGATTTTGTCTCGGCGGAATATCGCAATCGCTGGAATCTGCACTGGTTGGAACCCTTCGGTTTTAACAATGCGTATACACTGACGATGCGAAGGCGCCAGGCAGATGAATTGGGAATAAAGACAGTAAGCGATCTGGTGGAAAAGGCATCGGAATTAACGGCAGGTTTCGATGCGGAATTTTTAAATCGAAGCGACGGTTACCCGGGTTTACGTGAATATTACGGTCTTGAATTTAAAGGCCGGCCGCGTCAGATGGATCCCGGTCTTATGTACCGTGCCGCCGCCGAAGGCAGAGTCGATGTCATTTGCGGTTTTGCAACCGACGGCAGAATTCCGGCGCTCGATCTGATCATACTTGAGGATGATCGGGAGTTTTTTCCTCCGTATCACGCTGCACCTGTTGTGCACAATGATGTATTTCAAAACAGACCTGAAGTGATCGAAGTATTGAAAAAGTTGGGTGGATTAATCGATGATGAAACAATGCAATATCTGAACTATGAAGTGGATGGAAACGGAAGAAGACCGTCTGCGGTTGCACGTGAATTTCTTGATCAACACGCTTTGATTGAATAAATGATTCTAACGGTTACAAACGGTTAATAACTGTTAAGAATGGTTACAGGCGGCGCTTATGCAACCGATATTAACCGTTCTTAACAGTTATTAACAGATTTTAACAATTTTTTTAAAAAGGAGTTTATTACATGCCCGATAATGTACAATCTATTTACAGTAAATTTGTCAGCAGCGGTTATTATCAAAAAAACCTCGGCGGTCTCCGCGGTAAATATGATAATATCCGTAAATACTGGGAGGATGAAATAACACGTTTTGCCGTCCGTCCCTATCTGCTTGAAACAATTCATGCTTGCCTGATGCGGCTTGAACGTCTACGTGTTGTCGATCTCGGTTGCGGGAGCGGACAGGGATATGAGCTTCTGACAACTATAAAAAAAGAAGAGGTCGACATAGATGCACACGACCACGACTTGTTGGGACCCGATATGTTCGGTAATTATTTAGGGCTTGATATATCGCACGATATGGTTAAACAGGCAAACGAAATGTACGCGGATGAAGAAAAGATACGTTTTAAACAAGCCGATTTGAACGAAGGACTCGGACCGGCAAAAGATCACAATTCCTTCGATCTTTACTACAGCTCCTACGGCTCATTATCGCACTTAAACGACGAAAAGCTTGAACAATTACTTATTGAAATAGCCGCTCACGCCCGGGATGGAAGTTTGATTGTAGGTGACTGGCTTGGTAAATATTCCTATGAATGGCCCTGTTATTGGGGTTTAAAACCGGATGAATCATATCAAAGCTACACGATGTCGTGGATAAAAGATGATGCACTGCACGAAGAAGTCGAGAGCTTTCCGATTCGTTATTGGTCGCGGGCAGAACTCGATAATGTTATTCAACGAGCATCGAAGCGATCCGGCATAAAAATTGAACCGCTGGGATTTCTCGACCGGTCTGTATTTGTCGGCCGCCATATGGATACCCGTCAATATAACCCGAATACACAACCAATCCGTAATTTTGCGAATATGCTGCATGAAGATAATTTACGGACAAATCTCGAACATCTCATTATCAATTACGTACCGGTTGAAGGATTTGATAAGCAAAACCGTTATTTCGAAAAGATACAGGTGGCGTGGAATAACATCGTACATTTTCTTATGGAGCGGATAGATCCCAATGCGGATAAGAATCTGCTGAAGCGTTATTCATCGGTCGATAAAAAAGTATTTAATATTATTAAGACACTCGATCGTATTATTGAAAGTGTGAGGTGGATACAATTCGGTGATCCACGGGCGAATGTTATTGAACCGCAGCTCGGGTATGCACTCCGGTCACTTGAGCTTGCATTTCAAAACGGTCAGGGATACTCGCACGGTTTATTGGGTGTGTTGAAGGTGTGTAAGTAACTTTTGAAATGGCGCTTGTATGCAACCGTTATTAACTGATAGTAACCTTTATCAACAGTTAGTAACCGCTATAAACCAATATAACCGTAATCGAATGCCCCATCCTCTCCATTAACCCGAAACTGGAAACTCACCCCAAAAAGTAATATATTTAAGTACTTGTAAAACTTGATCATATAAAAGATGAACGGATTAGTAGCCATAGTGGGCAGACCCAACGTCGGCAAGTCAACCCTTTTTAATCGAATCATACAAAATAGAAAGGTGGTTGTTGACGATCAACCGGGTGTTACCCGAGACCGGATATACGAGAATGCCGAGTGGGCGGGAAAAAATTTTGTTTTGGTTGATACCGGTGGCTATGTCCCCGATTCAGAAGATGTATTTGAAAAAGCTATACGGGATCAGGCCCACATTGCCATACATCAGGCGCAGGTAATTCTATTTATGGTTGATGCGCAAACAGGTATAACTCCACTCGATGAAGATCTTGCAGGCATTTTGCGTACGGCAAATAAAAAGATTCTTCTTTTGGTCAATAAAGTCGATGCCGAAATTCACGAATCCGAACTTGCACAGTTTTATACCCTCGGTCTTGGTGATCCGGTATCGGTTTCGGCGCTAATGGGGAGAAATGTCGGAGATTTACTTGATTTAATCGTCAATCACTTGCCGGAAAACGGATTGGCTCCCGAAGAAACCGACAAACTCAAGATTGCAATTGTCGGGAGACCGAACGTCGGAAAATCAATGCTGGTAAATGCGCTCCTCGGCGCAGACCGCACGATAGTGACCGATGTCCCGGGAACTACCCGCGATGCAATCGACAGCGTGCTGCGGTATCACGGTGAAGAAATTGTATTGATAGATACTGCTGGTTTGCGAAAGAAGAGTAAAGTGATAGAAGCGATTGAATTCTACAGCACGGTAAGAACTTTAAGCAGTATCGACCGATGTCATGTTGCGGTTCTGTTGATCGATGCGGTGCGTGGGCTATCTCATCAGGATTTGGCGATAGTCGATGAGATAGTTAAACGAAAAAAGGGGATTATACTTGCCGTCAATAAATGGGACCTCGTGAAAAAAGAAACAAACACGGCCCGTGAATTCGAACTTGCCATTAGAAAATCGCTTGGAACGAATTCCTTCGTACCGGTATTGTTTATATCTGCGCTCGAAAAACAGCGCATTATCAAAGTTATAGAGTTGTCCAAACGTATTTTTGCAGAACGCAGCAAAAAAATTAAAACATCTGTATTGAATGTTGTTATCGATGAAGCGGTTCGGGAAAATCGTCCGCCGGCAACCCGCGGCAGAGATATTACCATTAAGTATGCAACACAAATCAGACACAACCCGCCGGTTATTGCGTTGTTCTCGAACTATCCGAAAATGATACCGGCACCATATCAACGGTATCTTGAGAAGCGAATACGAAATGCGTTCGGATTTGAAGGAGTGCCGATTACACTTGTATTCAAGAAAAAATGATGGACTAATGAATCGTAAACCGCGCATACTTGTAATAGGAGGTCTCGCAGCCGGTCCGAGCGCTGCAAGTAAAGCAAAACGCATTAATAAAGATGCCGATGTAATTCTCATTGAACGCACGAAGTATATCTCCTACGGCATCTGTGAAATTCCATATTATCTAACCGGTGAATATAAAGACGACAATAATCTTGTCGTGTATTCTCCGGCTAAACTGCAAAAAGAAAAAAACGTTACTGTCTGGACGGAAACCGAAGTAGAATCGATAGACAGAAGAAATAAAACCATCCGGGTGAAAGATCATAAAAACGGTATTCGCCGGAAAGAGGAATACGATAAACTCATTATTACCACCGGCTCGAACCCGCGGCAGCTTCCTTTTATGAATCATACTATGAAAAATGTGTTCACCATAAAGGAACTTTCCCGTGCATACGAGCTGCATAATTATATTAAACAACATAAACCGAAGAATGCAGTTATTATCGGCGGCGGGTATATCGGTATCGAGATGGCGGAAGCTTTAAAACATCTCGAGATTAATGTAACGTTAATTCACCGGCGAAAGTATCCGCTGTCGAATATAGATGAGAATAGCGGTAAGCTTCTATTAACGGCTTTACAGAGTAATGGAGTTCACTTTGTTCCTGAGAGCGACGTTAAAAGCTTCGGAACCGGGACAAACAATCTTGTTAAAACGGTTGTAACCGGGAATGGAGTTTTTAATACCGATCTTGTTATCGTTGCTATCGGTGTTGTTCCAAACGTTGCCGTTGCGAGCGAAGCGGGCGTTGAAGTAGGTCGACTTGGAGGCATCAAAACAGATGTAAAGCAGCGTACAAACGAAGACGATATCTTTGCAGCAGGCGATTGTTGTGAGGTGAGAAATCTCATTACCCGGAAACCGTCATATATTCCGCTTGCCACTGTCGCGAGCAAAATGGCATGGACTGCAGGGGAAAATGCAGCCGGCGGTACTGCGGTATTTAAGGGTGCAATTCGAAACATTGCACTTCGTGTTTTCGAATTTGAGGTGTCGCGTGTCGGTTTAACGATCAAGGAAGCTGAAGAAGCGGGGTATGAGGTTATCACGGAAACAATTGAAGCTCCCTCGAGAATTGTCGGCATGCCGGGGACAGCCCGTGTAACGGTTACTTATGTTGCTGATAAAAAATCGGGCAGATTAGTCGGCGCAACTCTCATCGGCAAAGACGGCGCCGTTCACCGGGGCAATGTACTTGCCGCTATGATACAAATGGGAGCAACGGTAAAAGATATTTCAAATCTTGATATGATGTATGCACCGCCGTTTAGTCCGTTGTGGGACCCGGTGTTGGTGGCGGCAAATCAAACGTTAAAAAAACTCTAATTATATATATGATCACATTACCCCAATATCCGAATCTTTATTTGATAGATCATCCGTTGATAAAACGGGATTTATCGATTTTGCGGAAAAAGAAAACATCGAATGTTGTTTTCCGGACTGTTTTATTCCGTTTGACCAAGATGGTTGCATATGAAGTTTCTTCGAATCTTGAGTTGATTGAAAGCGAGATAGATACTCCGCTTGAGAAAACCAGGGGATATGCTTTATCCGAAGAAATTATTCTTGTTCCGATACTCCGTGCCGGACTTGGTATGGCTGACGGATTCCTGGATTTGCTTCCGGATGCAAAAGTCGGGCATGTCGGGTTATACAGGAATGAAGAAACGCTTGAACCGGTTGATTATTATTCGAAATTTCCGGATGCACTCGATAGTAGTCTCGTCTTTTTACTTGACCCGATGCTTGCAACGGGAGGAAGCGCTTCGGCTGCCATTTCATTCATAAAAGAAAAGGGCGGCGCCAGAATTCGTTTGGTCAATCTTGTTGCCGCTCCCGAAGGAGTAAAAAAAGTACATTCAGAGCACCAGGATGTCCCGATATTCGCTGCGGCTCTTGATCGGGAACTAAACTCAAGCGGGTATATTTTACCCGGCCTCGGCGATGCCGGTGACCGGGTATTCGGAACAGAATAAACTTTCAAGCGACTCTTGACATTTATTAAGTATCCTGTATATTACATCATAGGTACAGGATTATTAACGATTTACGGCTTCGAAATACGAACTTTTGGAAGAAATAGTCTGTTTGTAATAATGATCTCCTATGGTCAGTAAAACTATAAATAATGCCTTGCAGTGGGCCGGCGTGGTGAACAAACGCGATGGATTCGAAAACCGTTTTAAGAATCTTCTCGCACTGTGCCGGAAGAATCTTCCGTCTTGTGATGAAGATCTCATTAAGCGGGCATTTTTATTCGGGTTAGATGCGCACATAAAGGATCTGCGCGAATCGGGAGAGCCGTATTTCTATCATGCAATAGAAGTAGCGATGATCCTCGCCCGCGATATCCCGCTCGATGATATCAGTGTCGCCAGTGCATTACTGCACGATGTAGTAGAAGATACCGAGTACGATCTTAAACATGTACGCGAAGAATTCGGCGATACCATTGCCGACATAGTTGACGGTGCGACAAAGATCAGCGACATTTTCAAGAGCCATGAAATAACGCAGGCAGAAAATTACCGTAAGCTGTTGCTTTCGATGGTCAACGATATTCGCGTTATTCTTTTAAAGTTTGCCGACCGGTTGCACAACATGCGGACGCTCGATCACCTATCTCCCGAACGCCAGAAAAGAATAGCAAAAGAAACACTCGATATATATGCGCCTTTTGCACACCGGTTCGGACTCGCAAAAATAAAGTGGGAGCTTGAAGATCTTTCGTTTAAATATTTATATCCGGAAGCGTATGAACAAATTGCGACACAGCTAAAGGAAAAACGGCGTGAGCGGGAATTTTATATCAATAAGTTTACAGCTCCGATTGAAAAACGGCTGAAGGAACACGGTTTCAAGTTTGAAATCAACGGGCGGGCAAAACATCTCTGGAGTATTTATTCAAAGATGCGTCGGCGGGGAAAGTCTATTGATGAGTTGTACGATTTGTTCGCGGTTCGGATTATCGTTGATACGGAAAATAACAACGATTGTTTTCAGGTCTACGGAATAGTCTCGGAAATATACATCCCCATTCCCGAACGATTCAAAAATTACATTTCCGTTCCGAAAAAAAATGGCTATCAGTCGATACACACAACCGTCGTCGGACCCGAAGGAAGGATGGTGGAGGTTCAGATCCGGACGCGAAATATGCATGAGATTTCGGAAAAAGGTGTTGCGGCACATTGGAAATATAAAGATCAAATATCGGTTATCGACACCGAGATGGAGCAATGGGTAAACTGGGTTCGTGAAATATTCGAGAATTCGACCGAAGCCGAAGCCCCTGCGCAGCAATTACTCGAAAGTTTTAAGCTCAACCTATATCAGAACGAAATATATGTTTTTACCCCGAAAGGCGATTTGCGGATTCTTCCGAAAGGGTCTACACCGGTCGATTTTGCGTTCGATATTCACACAAAGGTCGGGCTTCATTGTATCGGCGCAAAGGTAAACGGCCGGATCGTTCCCCTCAGCACCGTGCTCCAAAGCGGTGATCAGATAGAAATAATTACCTCCAAAAACCAGACACCGAATACCGATTGGGAACAATTTGTCGTAACGCATAAAGCGAAATCTCATATACGTCGTTGGAGAAAAGAGGAAGAGCGAAAAGAAATCGGACGAGGAAAAGAAATTTGGGATAAGAAACTTAAGAAAATAAAGCTGCACATAAACGAAGATGAATTGCTTAAACAGGCACAAGCACTTAAGTATAATAACCTGCAGCAATTTTATCTTGATCTGGCGAGAAATCCCGACCTGGTAGATGAACATGCAGAGTGGGTTTATGATCGGATTAAACACGCAAAAGGTTTAGACACAGAGGACAAAGAAGAAATTCCCGAAAATCTCTTTAACCGGTTTGTCCGGTCGGCCCGTGATACTCTCGGCGGTATTATGATTTATGGAAAAGAAGACAGCTTTATGCACACGTATGCAAAGTGCTGTAATCCAATACCGGGCGATGATATCATCGGCTATGTTACGACCGGCAGCGGTATTAAAATACACAAAAAAGACTGTAAAAATGTTTCACAGTTATATTTACGCAACGAAGACCGGATTATCGACGTCGAATGGCCGGTGACAAACGGACAATTTTTCGTGGTTGGTTTAAAAATAAACGGGGATGATCGTCCCGGTCTCATTACGGAGATAACACAGTCAATTTTTAATTTAAAACAAACAAATATACGCAGTGTTAATATCGACTCAAATGATGGGATCTTTGAGGGGGTAGTTATTCTGGAAGTACAGGATCTCGATCATCTCAATGCGTTGATTGAGAAGATAAAAAAAGTGCGTAATGTCAAATCCGTTCAACGATTTGAAGAATAACCGGCACTCATAATTCAGGAGCTTCGACAGATGCGAAATCTGAATCAAAAATCCGTCACATACACAAAGAAAGACGTTGCAAAACGGGTTGCGGAGTTGCGAGATGAGAAAGTGTACGTCGCAGAGCAATGGGCAGAGGCAGTATTTACTGCATTGCGAGAAATCATGATGAAAGCAGATCCTGAGCTAAGGATTGAAGTCCGTGATTTCGGCGTCTTCGAGGTGAAGCTTACAAAATCAAAACCAAAAGCCCGTAACCCGAGAACAGGGGAAACGATATATGTTCCGCCGCGACGAAAAACTCATTTTAAGCCCAGTAAACTTCTTAAAAATTTTCTGCAAAAACCGGTTGGTGTAGATGATTTGATCACGGAAAATAGTGAAACGCAAATAGAGTCGAAAACAACCGATGATGGCGAAAAGGAGCGGCGCGATCAGACATTGTGAGTGAACAGCAGGAGAAACGTATACTCGGCATAGATTTCGGCAGCAGGAGAATCGGGTTGGCTCTCAGCGATCCAAGCCGGACCATTGCGACAGGTTATAAGACAATTCAATTTAACAATGCTGTCTATGATGAAATCGCTGCGATAGTCGATTTGAAAAAAGTAAGACTCATTGTGATCGGCTTTCCTATTTCTCTCAAAGGAGGTGAATCGAAAAAAACAGAGGAGGTTCGACGTTTTGCTGCAGAATTAAGCAAGATAGTGAGCGTCCCTATAGTGTTTCAGGACGAACGTTTTACTTCGAAAGACGCGATGGCGACAATGATTACCATGAATACACGACAAAAGCAGCGACGGGATAAAGGAAGAGTAGACGAGATGGCCGCCGCGATAATTCTGCAATCATTTCTCAATACGATGCCAAAAGATAATCAAGGGAGAGTAACACAGTGAATTACAGGGATATTGACCTCCTGATCGATCAGGGTGAAGGGGCGCAAACAGAGTTTAAGCGTAAGATTTCGTCGCCCAAAAAAATTGCTCGCACTATGATTTCATTTGCAAATAGCGGCGGCGGGGTCATCCTTTTCGGAGTCGATGACGATGGTACTATTGTTGGGGTCGAAAGCGAAAAAACTGAAATAGAACTTATCCGAACAGCCGGCGTTATCTATGCGGATCCTTCGGTCGTCCCGTTGATAGAAGTAATACCATACCGGGGCAAGGATATAGTAGCTGCTATAATAGAGGAAAGTAAAGATAAACCGCATTATTACGTAGAGAAAGAAAACGGCGACGGGTATTCGAATAACCGGGTGTATATTCGTGTTAAAGATCGGTCCATTATCGCAAGCAATGAAATGGTAAACATTATGCACGAACAAAACCCGGCCGCGGCGCCGATGACGATTACGATCGGTAATAACGAGCGGCGGTTGTTTGATTATCTTGAAGAACACGACCGGATTACCTTAAAAATGTTTATGCAATTGGTCAATATATCCGAACGCAGAGCATCGAGAATATTTGTTAATCTTGTCAGGGCGGGCATTCTGCAAATACATACCGAAGAAAACGAAGAATATTATACGATGTCGGAATAATTGTTCTATTTCTTTTGATAATAGAGCCGCACAAGATCGAATAACACTATTCCATACGCAACGGCTACATTAAGCGATTGTTTGGTGCCGAACATCGGTATCTCGACGGCATAATCGGTGGATTCGAGAATACTGCCGGTGACTCCGGTTAATTCATTCCCGACTATAATGCATGCCGGGAAGATATCGACGGGTATTTCGTAATATGGTATACTTTTTGAGGTGTGTTCCAGCGTAATAATGGAAACATTTGCTTCTTTCAGTTGTTGTATTATCTGAATAGGGTCTTTTACATATTCCCACGGGATGGTTTCGATAGCCCCGAGGGCGGTCTTTCGAACTTCGCTTTTTTCCGGTGTGGCGGTATAGCCCGTAAGGAACAATTTTCGTAGAAAAGCACCGTCTGAGGTGCGGAAAATCGAGCCGACATTATACATACTGCGTATATTGTCCAGAAGTCCGTAAATCGGCGTTCTCGATGCCTGAGCGGTGGCGGCCGGAGACAGGCGATTTTCCGATATCTCGGCGTGAGTAAGTTTTCGAATTCGTTTCATTATTGTAAATATAATAAAAAAACCGTATATTTTAAATCTGTCAAAAAATGTAGTTGCGAATTGAAAAACTTAATAATAGCGATTGACGGTGCCGCCGGCTCCGGTAAAAGTACTACAGCGCGGCTGGTTGCACAACGATTAAAATATTTGCATATCGATACAGGAGCGATGTACCGGGCTGTTGCGTTAGCGGTGCTTCAAAATGATATCGATCCGGAGGAGAAGGATGCCGTCGAGAAGCTGGTTGAAAATTTAAGAATTCGTTTGCGGCAGAATAACGGCGTCGAAGTATTGTTGAATGATAAGCAGGTGACCGATTTAATCAGAAGGAGCGACGTTACGTCGATCGTAAGTACGATTAGCTCCTATGAGAGAGTCCGGGCAAAGTTGGTGGAAGAACAACGTGCAATGGGAAAAAACGGCGGGGTGGTGCTGGAAGGACGTGATATCGGGACTATTGTTTTTCCCGATGCGGATATTAAGTTATTTTTCGTTGCCGATATTGAAGAAAGGGCACGGCGACGGTGCCGCGAACTGGCGGATAAAGGTGAACACGTCGATTTCGAGACCATATTGCGCGATATAAAATCGCGCGACTATTTTGATTCGACGCGAAACATAAGTCCTTTGAAAAAAGCGGATGACGCAATTACAATCGATACTTCCAATATATCGATCGATGAGCAAGTTGAAAAAGTACTTTCGATAGTTATGAAAAAGCAAAACGGAAAACAATTGGTGAAAGAGTGAGTATGCTAAAAGTGAGGGTAGATAACAGTTCAGGTTTTTGCTGGGGTGTGATTCGAACGATTGATATCGCCGAGAATGAATTGAATAGAAACGGAGGATTATATTCGCTCGGTGACATTATCCACAACCCGATGGAAATCGACCGGCTGGCAGATGAGGGACTTCAGTCGATATCTGTTGATGAATTAAAAGATGTAAAAAATGCCAAAGTTCTCATACGTGCACATGGTGAACCGGCGTCGACTTACAAGATAGCCCGTGAAAATAATATAGAAATAATCGATGCAACCTGCCCGGTAGTTACCAAAGTACAGGAGCGAATAAGAAAATTTTACGACGACGGCTATCAGGTGGTTATTTTTGGAAAAAAAGAACATGCCGAAGTTATGGGTCTGGTCGGACAGACCAACGGCGAAGCTATTGTAATCCGTACTATGGACGAAATCGATACGATAGATCTCAGCCGGAAAACGGTTCTTTTTTCGCAAACAACTATGGATAAACCTACTTTTCATCAATTAAAAGAGGTGTTGCAGCAAAAGATCGATGAATTGATCGTTGCGACAATGGAAGATGAAGCGGTTGACTTTCACGCAAAGGATACTATATGCGGTCAGGTATCCGGCCGCGATAAAAAGTTGAAACAGTTTGCCAACGAAAACGATGTAATTGTGTTTGTTGCCGGGCGGAAAAGCTCAAACGGCAAGGTGTTATATACTATTTGTAAAGATGCAAATCCGCGGACTCATTTTATTGAAAAAGAAAACGAAATCGATTTCTCCTGGTTTGAGGACGCTGCAACCGTCGGAATAACCGGAGCAACATCGACGCCGCAATGGCTAATGGAGAATGTTAAAAAATATATAGAGAAAAAATCAGTTTCAAATTAATCCACTAAAACAATAACCTTTAAATTAACAAAGTATTCCGCAGAGGCGGGATATCCGCAGCAGGAGGATTTTTAATGGTCGAAGATCCAAAGACTAATAACTTAAATAATGTGAATGAAACAGAATATACAGAGGAGGAATTTAAACAACTCGAAGAAATGTATGACAGTACTTTGAACAAGATTTCCGAAGGTGAAATCATCAAAGGCAAAGTCATTAACATTCGGGAAGACACCGTAGCAATTGATATCGGTTTTAAATCGGAAGGATTAATTTCCAAATCGGAATTCACTAATGTAGAAGAAATCAGCATCGGCGACGAGGTAGAGGTTGTGCTTGAAAACGTAGAAGACCCGGACGGGCAGCTTGTGCTCTCACGTAAACGAGCCGACTATATTCGTGCGTGGGAACATGTTCTCGATGCGTACGATAAAGGCGAAGTCATACAGGGTAAATGTGTACGCCGAATTAAAGGCGGCATTGTTGTCGATTTGATGGGAATAGATGCATTCCTTCCGGGATCGCAGATCGATATTCGTCCGGTACGCGACTTCGATCAGTACATCGGTAAAACAATGGATTTTAAATTGGTGAAAGTAAATCACCCGTTCGAAAATGTCGTCGTCTCTCATAAAGTGTTAATTGAAGAGGAGGTTGCCGATCAGCGAAGAGCAATTCTTGACGGACTTGAGAAAGGACAAATTCTCGAAGGCCACGTCAAAGCGATTACCGATTTCGGTGTGTTCGTTGACCTTGGCGGCGTCGATGGACTTATTCACATTACCGACCTTTCCTGGGGAAGAATAAATCACCCGTCGGAAATAGTCAAACTTGATGAGACCATTAATGTAGTTGTTCTTGATTTCGATGAAGAGAAAAAAAGAATATCACTCGGTTACAAGCAATTACAGTCCCATCCATGGGAAAAAATAGACGAACGTTATCCGGTCGGTACCCCGGTCACCGGTAAGGTTGTCTCGCTGACCGATTACGGTGCGTTTATCGAAATTGAGAAAGGAATCGAGGGACTTATTCATATATCCGAGATGAGCTGGACTCAGCATATCAAGCATCCGTCACAGGTGGTGTCGATGGGGCAGATGATTGAAGCGGTTATATTAAACCTTGACGTCAATGAGAAAAAGATTTCTCTCGGTATAAAACAACTCGAACCGGATCCATGGCAGGATCTGCTGGGGAAATATCCGGTCGGGTCCAAACACACCGGTACGGTCAGGAATTTAACCAACTTTGGTGTATTCGTCGAACTTGAAGAAGGCGTTGACGGATTGATCCACATATCCGATCTATCCTGGACTAAAAAAATCCGTCATCCCGGCGAAGTTGTCAAAAAAGGCGACACCATTGACGTGGTAATACTCAATATCGATGTTGAGCAACGGAGAATTTCTCTCGGCCACAAACAAATAGAGGGTAATCCCTGGGATCAGTTTGAGGAAGCATATAAAGTCGG
>PWTU01000100.1 GCA_003562775.1 Ignavibacteriales bacterium | reverse complement strand
CTTCTCCTTCGATTATCACATTTCCGTATCCTGACAAATCCTGTGTTTCATCATCGACTTCACCTCTGTCAGATATCAAGGTAGAGGTAATCGCACCTTCTTCGTTGTAAAAATCTACCTTAACACCATCCTCAAGTAACGTTACTTTTTTTTCGTTGTAAACAGCAATATAACCTGCGTGTATAATAGCCGAAATAACCCCATCATTCGACACAATTATCCTGCTGTTCCAGCTCTCCTGGTCCGGAATTTCCTCTCCGGTTATATCTTGTACCACGCTCGGCCGGATTTGTTGTTCACAACCGCTTACTCCCCCGGCCAGCGTTACTATGATTACTACTACTATCAGTTTCATCTTTGTGATAAACCCGCCTTCACGAGATCGTGTAAGTGAATCATTCCAACCGGTTTATTGTAATCGTCTACGACAACAAGCTGTGTAATGCTATACATTTCCATTTGCTGCATAGCAGTTGCAGCGAGCGCTCCCGGTCCGATCGTTTTCGGATTATCGGTCATTGCATCAGCCGCAGTCAAAGAATTTACATCAAATGTTCTGCCAAGCAATCGCCGTAAATCGCCGTCGGTAATAATTCCTTTCAAGTATCCTTCTTCATTTACTACACACGTTGCTCCGAGCCGCTTTGTAGTCATCTCTAAAATTGCATCCTTCAACGATACGGATTCTTTTACAACCGGTACTGCTTCATCTTTTACCATCATTTCCTGCACCTTAAGCAGCAGACGTTTACCGATATGACCGCCGGGATGAAACCGCGCAAAATCCTCGCGTGTAAAATTTCTTTTTTCAAATAATGTTACGGCAAGTGCATCGCCGAGCACGAGAGTAGCCGTCGTCGACGCCGTCGGTGCAAGATCCAGTGAACATGCTTCTTCATCGACACTAACATCAAGGATTATTTTCGCCTGTTGAGCTATTTTCGAATTCGGATTACCGACTACTGCTATAATCGGTACCTCAATGCGGCGAAGGAGCGGCAGCAAATTCAATATCTCTTCGGTATTTCCACTTTTTGAAATGCAGATTACTATATCCTCACTCCTCACCATACCGAGATCACCGTGTACCGCGTCGGATGGATGTAAATAAATTGACGGAGTTCCGGTAGAATTCATTGTCGCTACGATCTTTTTACCGACAATCCCCGATTTACCCATCCCGGTAACGACAACACGCCCCTTACAATTGATAATCAAATGAACTGCTTGTGCAAACGATTCATCAAGCTTGTGTACAAGGTTCTGAACCGCTCTGTTTTCAATTTCAACGACGCGTCTTCCCCGTTCAATAATATCGGTAACATCCATTGCGGTCATTGTTGCCTGATCGCTATTCACTTTTTTTCCTTTTGACAAATGGAATTAATCTCTCTGTTAATTTTTCCTGTTTTTTTTTATTCGATGCCGAACCGGGTTGTATTGTAATTCGACGCCAGGTTTTGTTGTATTTCACAAATGCCTGACATAGGTCGTCATCGGTATGATCGTCCAGCATGCGAAACAGATTTTTCGATTGCAATGCAATGGACGAATCTTTAATCTGTTTATGAAGCATAAGTTCGTTATAATAATTTGTAGCCGGTATCGGATGATTGACACCGTCTTTTTCATCATATACCCACAAATTTTCATCGTTACTGCATATTACAAGAATCGCTCGAGGGTCTTCATTATTTATCATCACTTCGCGGACTTCTTTGTTGCAAAACGGACACGGAGCTTTCGGTTTCCACACCGAATATGTTGTTTTCCGCTTAATTGTCAAGTCATCGGGAACCGATTCATCGTGCAAATTTGTAATCTGTAGTTCAAGTTGTCCGGCAACATATTCATGCACTGCAACCGTAATCTTTCCCTCATCCGCCTCGATTATACCGTTCGCAAAGACCCGCTCCATCGGGCCGGATATATCGGGCTTATCGCCGGGTTCTCCGAGTATTAAATCGCTCTCTCCCCAACGTCCGTAACCGATAACCTGCAACGTCTTTAATAAAGAACGATATTTATTATATCCGCTTCGATTTTCGGGTAGAATCCACTCAACAAGCACCCACTCTTTATCGGTCAACGGTCGTGGAAAGGTATAATTCTGTTCATCCATGTATTTTGTTATTCAATATACCCCTTCGCTTTGAATATCAAATCGATGAATTCCCGCACGGCGCCTTTTCCTCCCGGCGCATTTGTAATATAATCAACTTTTCGCTTAACTTCAGGCCGCGCCGACGACGGAGCTGCACTTAAACCGACTTTTTCAAGAACCGGCATATCAAATAGATCGTCGCCCATATACGCTGTCTCATACTCCTCAACTCCGTACTTTTTGCGGACATCATCATACGCTCCCAGCTTATTAAAGGAGCCCTGATAAACATCCATTATACCGAGTTCTTCAGCTCTGAGTTGAACGAGTTTCGAATTCCTTGCGGTAATTATGCCTACATTTATACCCTTCTGAATCGCCTGTACGATGCCATAACCATCATGTACATCAAAAGACTTAATTTCTACCGGTTCATCGTCAGTACGTAAGGTGCCATAGGTTATGTCACCGTCTGTCATAACGCCGTCAACATCAAGTAAAATCAGTTTAATCAAACGAGCTTTTTCTAAAACTGATTTTTTCGACTTAAATTTATACATGATTTATAACGTTTATAAGAAATATGTGTTCCAAAATTACGAAAGAGCATCCCTCACCGATAGGGCATCCCGGATTATTTTTTCCAGTTTATCCAGAACAAGCTGGCTTCCGGCATCGCTTTTCGCACGAGGCGGATCGGGATGTGATTCGATGAACAATGCATCACAACCCGCAGCTACCGCCGCTCTCGCTAAAGGTGCAATAAATTCAGGTCTTCCACCCGTCACCCCTGTACTGCCTCCAGGCACTTGAACGGAATGAGTTGCATCAAATACGACCGGATATCCGGCAGATTGCATAACCGGAATTGAACGCATATCGACTACAAGATCCTCGTATCCGAAGGTTGTTCCACGTTCGGTTAATATAACCCCTGAACCTCCAGATTGTAATACTTTTTCTGCCTGGTACTTCATTTTTTCGGGCGCCATAAATTGCCCTTTTTTAATGTTTACCGGTTTACCCGTTCCTCCGGCTGCCTGGAGTAATTCGGTTTGCCGGCATAAAAACGCAGGAATCTGCAGTATATCAACCACCTCTGCTGCAACTGCACATTCCGGCTCAGAATGTACATCCGTTATGAGTGGAAAGCCGAAATCATTTTTAATTTCTTCCAATAATCTTAGTGCATCCTCCATACCGATTCCCATAAACGAGTCACCACTTGTCCGGTTTGCTTTTTTATACGAGGACTTAAAGATAATTGGAATATCATACTTGCTTTGTAATCGCGAAAGTACCGTTGCAACTCTAAACAGGATATCACGATCTTCCACAACACAAGGACCGGTTATTATTACAAGAGGATAGCCGTCACCGACAACTATATTTCCAACACGGACAATATTTGCCATAAAATACTTTGTTATTTACATTGCTCTATTTTCAACATCAGCTCTCTTATCTTCCGATTCGGAAATGATTATGTTCGCAGCGGCATCGCCGGTAACATTGGTCAAGGTCCTCATCATATCGAGAATTCTATCGACTCCAAGGATTAATGCAACTCCCTCTTCCGGTACGCCGATTGCACGCAGCACGATGATCAGCATAATGATGCCGACTCCCGGAACCGGCGCAGTCCCTATCGACGCTAATGTTGCAGTGAGTACAACCGTTAATTGTTGGGCAATTGTCAAATCGAACCCGTACACCTGCGCAATAAATACCGCGGCAACGCCCTGGTACAAGGCGGTGCCATCCATATTGATGGTTGCACCGAGCGGAAGAATGAAACTGGTTGTCTCTTTGGAACACCCCATTTTTTCTTCACCGGTGCGCATATTTACGGGGAGTGTCGCGGCGCTTGAACTGGTACTAAAAGCAATGAGCTGGACCGGACGAATTTCTTTGAAAAAATAAATGTACGGCATTGACGATAAACTCTTCAGCAATATTCCATAGGTGATAAACATATGGATTAATAAACCCAATATTACCGCCATGACGTACCACACCAATGTACCGAGTATGTCGAAGCCGAATTCACCCACAGTTGCAGCAATGAGGGCAAAAACACCATAGGGCGCTATTTTCATGACAAACTCGACCAGCTTGATCATGGCATCCATAATACCTTCAAATACTTTGATAACCGGCTCCGCCTTTTCTCTGGGTATAGTAGTTAATATCAACCCGAATACTATTCCAAAGAAAACGATCTGCAGCATTTCTCCCTCCGCCATTGCACCAAGCGGATTTGTTGGAACCATATTCACAATTTGATCGATAATATTCACTTCAAGCTCTTCATCGATGCGCGCTTCGACATCATCCTGGTATTCGGCTATGAACCGTTCCCTCGGCTCCTCTGGCATCCGGATTCCGGGCTGTATAAGATTAGCCGCTATAAGTCCGATCGATATAGCTATTGATGTAGTAAATACATAATAACCGATAGTTTTTGCACCTATGGTTGCAACTTTTGTTAAATCGCTTAAACTGGTTGCTCCGACAATGAGCGAGGATATAACAAGCGGAATGGCGATGAAAGTAAGCAATCGAATGAAAATTGTACCTATCGGACGAACCGCGGTTGCGATTGTTCCGACACTTTCTACCGATCGGATAATCTCGTAGGTCCGAGTTTCCCGCTCGCCGGTAGTTTCATCGATTTTGGTGACTTCTATTCTTGCCTGGCGACGCTCCGACGGACGGAGTCGTTCGATATTTCTGATCAATGCATCTTGTTCTGATCGACCGAAATTCCACTCCCGATCTTTTGCATATACGGTGATATTTTCCCAATTTCTAATATCTGCTGTGTTTACTTCACCATCGGGCCCGTATTCTATTTGAACTCTATGTCGATCTACGTTAAATATCGCTCCAAACAGAGCGCCAACGACTAAAGCGATAAGGATCTTGGTATAAAGTTCCAGGGATAAAAATTTCTTTAGAATCGGAATCATAAATACCGGTTTAAATGTGCATGTTTTTGGAAATTAAAACAAAGTATAATAACAATTTTTAGTGAGGAAATCAAAAAAAATCAAGGGGATATGAAAATGGGGCAACGGCAGTTATTTACCGTTTGCCCCGGTGTAATTGATGAGTTCTTGATTTATTTTCTTTGAAGTAGATTACTGATCGACGTTAACTATGTCGACTTCGAACGTCAGAGCTTTCCCTGCAAGGGGGTGATTCGTGTCGAGGGTAACGGTCGATTCACTAAGATCGACTACCTGAGCAGGAATCGGTTCCTGACCTTGCCCCTCGAGTGCGAGCTGCATACCAACCTCAAGCTTTAAATCGGGCGGTACCTGCTTTCGTTCAATTACATGCACCAACTCATCTTTCCGTTCGCCGAATGCCTGGTCGGGGGAAAGATCGAATGATTTTTTTTCACCGGGCTGCATACCGATCAGCGCTTGTTCGAATCCGGGGATAATTTTACCTTCGCCTATTTTTAAATTTAACGGTTCCTGACCGTGTGATGAATCGAAGACCTCACCGGATTCCAGCTTCCCTGTATAATGCACCTTCACTTGATCTCCCTCTCGTATTCCTTGCATACTTGTACCTCCAAGATAGATTATAAAATATTGGATTAATAAAAAACCCGCATTTTGCATGTATACCCTAATGCATACAAGCATAGTGCGGGATATGTCATACCTTACAAACTAAAAAAATATTAATAAAAGTCAAATTTTATATATGTTATTCCGGTTCCAAATCTTTTCGTTTTTTCATTTCTTCTACCATCTGTTCCCAGTAACCGGCAAGAAAAGGGGGATTTTTCATACTATCCAGCACATATGACCGATTTGCACGTGAAATATCCAGTACCGAGGTGATCATTTCTTCCTGATAGAATCCCGCCTCAGCCAACGGTATGCCGTTGGGCTCACGTATAAAGGATGAGCCGCTGGAAGTTTGCTTGCCATCCGGAGATTCACCGATTGTATTTGCAACGCAATGGAATATTCTCGTGTTCGGACCAACTGGCTGTTGGGCTCTGCCCG
>PWTU01000440.1 GCA_003562775.1 Ignavibacteriales bacterium | reverse complement strand
GTCAACTGCCAACTGTCTACTGAATTACGATTTATCGGTCAGGGCAGCAACTCCCGGAAGTTCCTTGCCTTCGAGAAACTCGAGCGAAGCTCCTCCGCCGGTCGATACATGCGATACTTCTTTTTCCAATCCTAATTTTGCAATAGCAGCGGCCGAATCCCCGCCGCCGACTATGGTAACCGCTCCCTTTTTGGTCGTTTCGACGAGCAGTTTCGCAATTTCATTCGTCCCGGTCGCAAATTTATCCATTTCAAACACGCCCATAGGGCCATTCCATACAACCGTTTTTGCACGTAACAACTCGTCTTTAAACATCTCGATTGTCTTGGGACCGATATCGAGCGCCATCCACTCAGGTTTAATCGCCCCGGCATCGACGATCTCGGTCTCTGCGTCCTTATCGAATTTGTCGGCAATCACACAATCGACCGGAAAGAGCATCTTCACTTTTTTTTCTGCGGCTTTTCCGATTATTTCTTTCGCAAGATCGATTTTGTCTTCTTCGAGTAACGATTTTCCTATTTCATTTCCTTCTGCTTTGAAGAAGGTATATGCCATACCTCCACCTATCAACAATGCATCAACTTTATCGAGCAAATTCGATATAACATCGATCTTTCCGGAAATCTTCGCACCACCGAGAATTGCAACATACGGCCGCTCCGGATCACCGACGGCTTTACCGAGATATGCAAGCTCTTTTTGCATAAGATAACCCGCCGCGCATTGCTGGATATGTTTGGTTACACCTTCGGTCGAAGCATGTGCGCGGTGAGCGCTGCCGAATGCGTCGTTGATATATATCTCACCCAACCGGGCAAGCTTTGCCGCAAAGTCGGGATCGTTTTTTTCTTCTTCTGCATGATACCGGAGGTTCTCAAGAAGCAGCACATCCCCGTCCTGCAATTTCGCTGCCTGATCTTCAACCTCTTTACCGATGCAGTCATTTGCAAATTGTACCGGCTTACCGAGGAGTTCCTGTAATTTTTCCGCAACCGGTCGCAGACTGAATTCGGGTTTCGGCTGTCCTTTCGGCCTACCGAGGTGACTCATAAGAATAGCACGGCCGCCGGTTTCTATTATTTTTTTAATTGTCGGCAGCGTTTCAACTATTCGTTTCGCGTCGGTTACTTTTTTGTTTTCATCCAACGGTACATTAAAATCAACCCGAACCAGTACACGTTTTCCGCTGAGTTCCAGATCGTCTATTGTCAATTTTGTCATAACTCCACCTTACTTCATTCGAAAAATTTATTAAGTAAAAAATTATATTCGGGTAGTGTAAATAGCAAGCAGGGGTAACCAATTAGCTACCCCTGCAGTTATAACAGTATGTTACTTCGCCATTTTAAGCAACAGATCGACCGTACGGCACGAATACCCCCATTCGTTGTCGTACCAACCGATGACTTTTACGAGATTATCTTTTGCCATTGTCGATAAGGAATCGAAAATACAAGAATGCGGATTTCCGACAATATCAATAGATACAACGGGATCCGTTTCATATTCCAGAATACCCTTCATCGGTCCATTCGCTGCTTTTTTCATCGCCTCGTTGACCTGTTCTACGGTTACGTTCTTTTCAAGCTCACATACAAAATCGGTTAACGATCCGTCTGCCGTCGGAACACGCAATGCGAATCCATCCAATCGGCCTTCAAGTTCGGGCATTGCTTTTGTGACGGTACGGGCGGCGCCGGTCGTCGTCGGAATAATCGATACCGCGGCTGCGCGTGCTCGTCGCAGATCCTTATGCGGCAGATCGAGCAACTGCTGATCATTGGTATAGGCGTGAACGGTCGTCATAAATCCCTTTTTAACGCCGAAGCTCTCGTGGAGTACCTTCACCATCGGTGCGAGACAGTTCGTTGTACATGATGCATTGGAAACAAGTTTGTGTTCGGGTTTCAACATATCGTCGTTGACGCCGAGAACGATCGTTGAATCGATGTCGCCTTTTGCGGGAGCGGTGAGTAACACCTTCCCGGCGCCCGCGTCGATATGTTTTTGCATTTGCTCGGCTTTTGTAAATACACCGGTTCCCTCCACGACGACATCTACACCGAGATCCTTCCATGGTAAATTTGCAGGATCTTTTTCAGCCGATACTTTATATTCTTTTCCGTTGACGACGAGATTATCTCCTTCGACTTTTACCTCGCCGTTGAATTTTCCGTGAACCGAATCATACTTTAAGAGATGTCCTAATGTTTTTGCGTCGGTTAAATCGTTTATCTGTACAAATTCGATTCCTCCAACTTCCAGTCCTCTGCGAAAGACAAGTCTGCCGATACGTCCGAATCCATTAATTGCCACTTTTATTGCCATATTTCCTCCTTAACTGGAAAATATCATTTACTAAAGACAGGATCGTGAGATGCCTGTTGTTGTTATCTGTGAATAGTTACATCAATTCCCTTGAGTGAAAACCCATAAGATTATTAATTTACCAATATATCGCCGTAAAGTCAAGAAATTGAGTTATTTGGAAGGAATAAAGAAATAAGTTGCTACATAATTTCAAGCATTAATTGAAGAATGCGCCAGGGAAAATGCGTAGATATTTGAACTTTTGGGTAAAATGCGCGAGAATTCGGCTATCGTAGCACCGGTAGTAATCACGTCGTCTACGATTGCAATATTACGATTCGGCAGCACATTCCGTTTATCTACATACGTAAATGCTGATGAAACATTATTTTTTCTCTCAGAAGTTGTTAGCTTTGTCTGGGTCCGTGTATTTCGCATACGGTAGACCATTTTATCGGCGACCTTTGCATCGCTGACATTCCGGATACCTTCGGCAATATAATATGATTGATTATATCCTCTTTCTCGCTCCCGCGAGGGATGCAAGGGAACCGGAATTACAATCCACGAGTCATCTACTCCGAAAAATGCTTGAACGGCTCTGCCAAGCCGCTTGCCGAGATCAAAACCAATTGTAGTTTTTTGCTGGTACTTCAGATCGTGAACGAGGGTTTGCAACACACCGCCGGGAACAAATTCATACAACGCATATACGTCAAGCAACGATTGACCGTGAGATAATACTTCATTGCGCAGCAACATATGCATTTCAGATTCATACGGTATTTGTTCCAGCCACGAATCGCATTCGACACATAAATACATACCGGATTGGACCGGCGCGCGGCAATAGAAACATATAGGCGAATAAACAAAATCGATGGCCGGATGAATTAAATTCCGTTTTAAGAACTCACTCATCTCCCATCTCCCTCTTTTTTGAGTTGCAGTATTTCATCACGCAATTCCGCCGCGCGTTCGAATTCGAGATCTTTAGCGGCTTTTCTCATCTCCCGCTCAAGCTCATCGATGAGATCATCCCGTTGTTCCCGCGTCAGGTACTTTACCGTTCGTTCGGCAGTAATCGGCATCCGGCTTTTTGTTTTCTCCCGCCATTTCCGAACGTCTGCAACGGCGGTACCCGCCATTATTTCTTCAAGACTCTTATAAATTGTCTGCGGTACGATTCCATGTTTGACATTATATTCAAGCTGCTTTTCGCGTCGACGGTTTGTTTCTTCGAGCATACGCTCCATCGAGCCGGTTATCTGATCTGCATACAGAATGACTTTGCCGTGAACGTTTCGCGCCGTTCGCCCTGCAGTCTGAATAAGCGACCGCTCCGACCGGAGAAATCCTTCCTTATCCGCATCCATTATTGCAACCAGAGAAACCTCGGGCAAATCCAATCCCTCGCGCAGCAGATTAACGCCGACAAGTACGTCGAATTCGCCGATGCGAAGGTTTCTTAATATATCGACACGTTCGAGCGCATCGATCTCGGAATGAATATATCGCACTTTAATGGACAATCCTTCAAGATATTCGGTAAGATCTTCAGCCATTCTTTTGGTTAATGTGGTCACCAGGATACGCTCCTTTCGAGCAATCCGGGCTCGTACCTCGGAGAGTAAATCGTCGACCTGATTGCGTGCCGGGCGGACTTCAACTTCCGGATCGACAAGTCCGGTCGGCCGAATAACTTGCTCGACAACCACTCCTTTACATTTTTCAAGTTCGTACGGACCCGGCGTGGCGCTGACAAAGATGACCTGATGCACCATAGCTTCCCACTCCCCGAACGTCAACGGACGATTATCGAGCGCCGACGGCAGCCGGAAACCGTGCTCGACGAGCGTTTCCTTTCGTGAACGGTCTCCGTGATACATCCCTCCGATCTGAGGAACGCTCACGTGCGATTCATCAATAATTAACAGAAAATCATCGGGGAAATAGTCGAACAAACAATGCGGCCGGGATCCCGGCGGTCTTCCGGCTATATGCCGGGCGTAGTTCTCTATTCCGCTGCAATATCCGATCTCGTTCAGCATCTCGATATCGAAACGAGTTCGCTGTTCAAGCCGTTGTGATTCGAGCAATTTGCCCTGATCCCGGAGCTGCTTTAACCGCACTTCCAATTCTTCTTCGATGGATTCGACAGCCCGTTCGAGCGTCGGTCGTGAAGTGATGAAATGTTTTGCGGGAAATATAGCTTCGTATTCACTTGCGCGGATAACGTTGCCGGTTTTTCTGTCGATGATGTTTATGCGGTCGATTTCATCTCCGAAGAACTCGATGCGCAGCGCTTCCCGGTCTTCATACGCAGGCACCAGCTCGACAACGTCTCCGCGAACCCGGAAGTTGCCGCGAGTAAATTCAAAATCGTTTCTTGCATATCCTATATTTATAAATTTGCGTAATAATTTATTCCGCTCAACCTGTTCACCTTTTTTTACGAGCACGACCTGACTTCCCCATTCCTCCGGGGCGCCGATGCCGTAAATTGAGCTGACACTTGCTACGACGATAACATTTTTATCGCCGCTCAACAACGCACTCGTAGCTCTCAGACGTAGACGATCAATTTCATCATTTATCGATGCGTCTTTTGCGATGTAGGTATCGGTGGTGGGAATATACGCTTCGGGTTGATAATAATCGTAATAGCTGATAAAGTACTCGACTTTGTTCTCCGGGAAGAATCCTTTGAATTCAGCATATAACTGTGCTGCGAGTGTTTTGTTATGCGACATCACCAGAACCGGTTTATCGAATTCTGCAATGACGTAAGATATGGTAAATGTTTTTCCGCTGCCGGTAACGCCGAGCAACGTTTGAAATTTTTCTCCACGTTTCAATCCTTCACCAAGCTGCCGTATCGCTTCGGGTTGATCGCCTGCAGGTTGATATTTCGACACCAAATTATAACTCATTGATATGCCTCCGGCCCCGGAAACCCTCCGCCATAGCATGCCAGTATTCGATTTCGGGTTCGTCTGCCTTCCAGCATAAATACACTTCTTCACCGTTTTCACGTAAATGCGGGAAGTCGATTAAACCTGCATCGATGCCTTTTATTTCAATGCCCTGTTCCACAATTGATTTTATTATACCAACGAGCTCTTCAAGTTGTGGTGGATGTCTCCCCTCCCCATTCGGACCGATTCCTCCAAAAAAAGGATGCTTATAAATATCGTACCCCATCTCGTCAAGCTGTTTTTTCAGCACAACCATCCGTTCAACTTCGGGCTTAATTTTCCCGAGTGTTAACTGTGCTTCTTCAAGTGAAAAATGTTCTTTATGATAATACATAAACGTTTCGAGTTTACAGTTTTGAGTTTCCGGTTTCAATGTTTCAGTTTTGTGCGCCGGTTATAAATAATAATGAATTATGAATATACAAGAAACCATATATTAGCGGGAAAATCAATATAGAATTGTTTATATTATTGATATGTATCATATTCATCATATTTAACCGGTGTAATCATGAAATATATACTAATTTTCTTTTTCGTTTTCAACACATCTGCATTTTCTCAATTATTGCCTGTGCTATCGCCCGAAGCCGCAGGTATGGACGAACAGCGGCTTCTAAAGGTGGATGAAGTTATACTTTCTGCTATAGACAACAAAGAAACGCCCGGCGCCGTTCTCATTGTTCTGCGGGATACCTCAATCGTATACCAGAAGGCATACGGAATGAGACAAATTATCCCCGAACAAAACGAAATGGAGTTAGGAGTCATCTTCGATCTTGCATCTCTCACAAAACCTGTTGCCACGGCAACTGCAATATTCATCCTTGCCGAACGGGGGGAACTCCGGTTTCT
>PWTU01000403.1 GCA_003562775.1 Ignavibacteriales bacterium | reverse complement strand
GAAAATCCGGATGATTTATTTCATTTGCATCACACACCGACACACGGCGATACGATCAGAGTTCGTGGTATCATTACCAATGAACCGTTTGCGCCGGGAGGTCCGGATCGCAGAACCTTTTTACTCGGTAGTGCAGTAATAGTGTTTATTCAGGATCCCCACGATCCGGAATGGGGTGGGTTACACCTTCGTGAAGTCGATACCACAAATTTCCCCACCGGCTTGCATGAATTCGGCGTTGGCGATTATATTGAAGTAACGGGTATCATGGAAGAATTTTTCTCCGAAGCGACCCCGAGTATGACGCAATTGCGTTTATTGGAAACCGTACAGGTTGAATGGTTAAGTAATGTTGAGATAGACGATGAGCTTGATCATCCACCGTTTACAGTTGTACCGGTAAGTGATTTTTTAGAAGGGAGTCAACCGGATCGGGTCATACGGTATTCGACCGCTGAAAGGTGGAAAGGAGCAAGGGTACGGTTTGAAAATGTTCGGATAGTATCTCGCACTCAAAGTCCCACGACGGGACGCTGGACATGGTCGGTTATTGATGAAGACGGAAATGAGATTAATGTGTACGACCCGTCAAAGTTTATGCGGGGCGGCGAATCGGCAGCCGACCCGGATTGGGGACCGCCGCCGTTAAATGCGCTCATTAATATTCAGGGTCTTATCATGACTCAATCAAGAGCTGTAGGTGGATATACAATTGCACCTGTCCTTCCCGAGGATGTCGAGTTGATTACCGTTCCACCCTTTTTCGATATCGTTGATAGAGATATCGGCGTTCCGGGATCCGGTCAGGATGTAACTATTTCGGCGACGGTATTACCTCCTTCTGAGGAATACCCGGTAACCGGTGTTGATCTATACTATGTTGTAAACGGCGACACGACTATGATAGCCATGGATGATTTAGGCAATGATGAGTATTCAGCAACTATTCCCGGACAGGAAGATGGAACCGAAGTGCATTATTATTTAGTTGCTTCATGGGATGGCGGTCCTATCTCCAGTCCGTTTAACATAGATAACGAGAAATATTTTTACCTCGTCAGAGATGATGAACTGACAATTCAGGAGGTAAGATATTCTCCGTTTTATCCTTTCCAATATCCCGGATTGGTTGGGTTTGAAGTGACGGTATCAGGTGTCGTCACGGCTGATATCAACGATAATACCGATTATGTGCACATTCAAAATGGAACCGGTGGATGGAGCGGTATTTGGGTGCGCGGTCCCGGTATCGATGATACCATAGCGCGCGGTGATAGTTTAACGGTAACGGGTGATCTTGAAGTCGTATTTGGTGTACCACGGATTGGAGCAATTACTCCCGATAATGTTGAGGTACACGCAACCGATGTGCCGCTTCCAGATCCGGAACTGGTTAACACTGGAATGTTTAGGGTCGGGCGATTAAATTATCACGAAGACGCAGAACCCTGGAAAGGGGTACTCATTGAATTTGAAGATTTAGAAGTGACAAATGACGATCCTGACAATAATAATCATGTATTCCGTGAGTTTATAGTTGATGATGGAACGAGAGGTATGAGGGTCGATACGGGTCCCGGTACCCCCGCATGGTTATCAACTTATAGCGTAAATGAAGCTGATAACCCGACAACACTTATTCGGGAGGGTGCTACCATCGATAAATTGCGGGGTATAATGTATTTCAGCTTCGGCAATTACAAGCTTATTCCGCGCAACGTCGACGATTTTGTAAACCTGGTGAAGGTAACGGAGCGGATTGCCGACGGAGTTCCTCAGAGTTTCGATCTGTCGCAAAACTATCCGAACCCGTTCAATCCGGCGACACAAATCCGGTTTTCATTGCCGACGGATTCGCACGTTACTTTGAGAATATTTAACATTCTTGGTCAGCAAGTAAAAGTGCTCGTCGATGAATATCATACCGCGGGTATTTATACGGCAACGTTTGATGCCGGTACTCTCTCAAGCGGTGTATATTTCTACCGGATTGAAGCAGGAGATTATGTAGAAACAAAACGTATGATGTTGTTGAAATAATTTGTAACGATTCGTAAGGACGTTCCGTGGAACGTCCTTACGAATCAGACATTAAATGTGAATTAATATGTATCGTATCTTATTGTTCTTTATACCTGTGTTTATTATGAGCGGCTGTATTGACCAACCTGCGTCCGAGCCAATAGAGAATATACCCCCGGAAACGTTCGTTTGGTTAATGCCCGATGATACACTCAGGACCACGTCGAGCCGGCAACATATTCACTGGTGGGGCGACGATCCCGACGGTTTTGTTGTAGGATATGAGTGGTCGTTTAATGCAGTCGATTGGAATTGGACCGAGCGGAGTGATAGCGTCTTTTTGTTAACTCTACAACAGGAAGATACCACCTACACGTTCTATGTTCGGGCTGTTGACAACGACGGAGCCCGGGATCCCGATCCGGCATCGCTTACCTTACCGATAAAAAATACTCCTCCGAGTGTGGAATTTAATGAAGGAACCCGGGTGCCGGACACTACCTTTACTGTTGCCACGTTTGCGTGGACCGGCAGCGATCCCGACGGCGACGATACGATCATGCGGTATTTCTGGGCGTTAAACGATACCTCGGAATGGAATGAGATTTCCGGCGAGTCATCAATGATGACGGTGCGTCTCGAGGACGGTTTGCGTGTTAATGAAAACAATGTCTTCTATCTCAAAGCACAGGATAACGCAGGCGCCTTTAGCAGCACCGCAATAATGCCCGGTAATCCGGCGCCCGATAATCCCGAACGCCCTCCGGATACAACCGCTCATTGGTTTGTGCGCGAACCGGTAGGTGATCTCTTGATAATTGATGACTACAATCTGGTTGACGGTGCGGAGCATTTTTATGCTGCGATATTCGACACACTTGCAGGGGGCAGGTTTAAGGAACATAGTGTATGGGATATCCGGCGGGGGCGTACGGATTTTTCGCGAGGCGATCTTGTACCTGCATTTATCAATCCTACATTTATAGAATCTTTGCGCCTCTTTAAGTATGTATACTGGTATAGCGATAACGGTCCGAGTTATAGTGTTGCACAAACAGCGCTTCCCCGCTTTATCGAAACCGGTGGGCGGGTAATTATGACTATCACTTTTCCCTCGGGTGTTTTCGATCCGCGGGAACAGGGATTGGTCGATTTCGCTCCGGTAGATAGTATTGCGGCCCGGGATATCGGATTTGTATTTCCAAACACAAAGATTATCCCGACTCCCGAAGCAGAGGCACTTGGTTATCCAATGCTGCAACGTGATTCACGCGGAACATCTATAGGCGGTGTGAGGAATCTGTTTATTGAGACAGGCGCCATTCCGTTGTATAGAGTAGATCATGAAGAAGAACCAATGGTGGCGGTAAAATCACCGGATAACAAAATGTTCTTATTCGGAATTCGTTTGCACAGAATGAACGGTCACCCGGACGAACCGGAAACACAACGTTTGGGAGTTCTTTTACACAAGATATTTGTAGACGAGTTTGGTAATAATTGATGTTCGTTTGACGAGGTAATTATGATTAGATACTTGATGGTTCGGTTGTTTGTTATAGTACCACTGCTTTTTTTGGTACCGGGAGAAGTGATGCTTGCTCAAGCCGAACGCGGGGAAGTCCGTGGTCGGGTTGTCGATAGGGATACCGGCGATCCGCTCCCGGCAGTCAATGTTGCGATACCCGGAACATACTACGGAGCGGCGACCGATTTTGACGGAAATTTTGTGATAACCGGTATTCGACCGGGCACATATACCGTAGAAATTTCAATGATCGGATTCCAACGACAACAACATACGGGTATTCGCGTCGAACCGGGTGAAACCGTCGTATTGAATGTTCAACTTTCGGAAACCGTGTTGACGCTCGATCAGGAAGTGGTAGTGGTTGGTGAACGGCCTCTCGTCGATATTGAAGAAACGGCAAGCAGACGTATAATATCGCAACGTGATATCGAAATTGCCGTCGTCGAGAACGTACGCGACATTGTTGTCCAACAGGCGGGTGTAGTTCAGCAGGATAATGCAATTCATATACGCGGAGGCCGCTCGTATGAAACGGCATTTTTACTTGACGGCGTCTCGGTGCAGGACCCGGTTGCCGGCACCGGCTTTGGACTCGAATTAAGCTCTGCAGCAATTGAAGAAGTTGAAATGATAACGGGAGGTTTTAACGCCGAATATGGTCAGGCAATGTCTGGGATTATAAATGTTCGTACCCGCGATGGAGGCGACGATTTTCGGACGTATCTCTCGTATAAATCCGACAAAATCGGCTTTTCGGAGCGGCACCCGAACTATCTAAATACCGATATAGTCGAATTTACATTTAGCGGCCCGGAGGTGATTACCCAAAAAATTATGCCCGCCCTTGGCCTGGATTTTCCGTGGAGGATAACCTTCTTTACAAACTTTTATATGGGGTTAACCGATGGACTCGAGTTCGGGCAGACCGGTAATCGTGCAGACCAATTATATTCATCGACATTTTACGGTACCCGTTTTGCCCCGCGTCAGAATAATACGTGGTCATGGCTTGGAAAAGCAAACGTTCATTTCAGTTCCACAAAACGCCTCGAGTATACATACACACAATCGGTAAACATCAATCAAAATTCTCAGACTATTCAAACCCGGCTTGAATATGTCGAACCGAGCCCCGGATATCAATATCGTTTCCAGTATATGCTCGATAATGCGAATACGTTTACCCACAACAATCAGGGCAATATACTGAAATGGACGCATACTCTGAGCCCGCGTACCTTTTATGAAATCCGTCTCAGCAATTTCTTTACACACCTTCGCGCCGATGCGAACGGTATTCACTGGAATGAGTACGAAGAACCGCAGGATATTGTAAGATTGCCGCTTGAATATTTTAATACCGATCGCGATACAATCGGTGTGGTTCCGGGCGATGGTTATTATAATATCGGCCACCCATTTACCTGGCGAGATCATTATGTAGATGAATATACACTTCGTTTTGACTTAACAAGACATGCAACCGAAAGAAGAAAATCTAAAGGCGGCGCCGAATTTACTTTGCAGGAAATGCAAGTTGTCGATATATTTCAACCGTGGGTTCCGCCAATGGGGTTGAACAACGATGTATATAAAGTACACCCTGCATTTGGAGCATTCTATGTGCAGGAAACGATTACCTTCAGTGGTATGATTTTAAATGCCGGTCTGCGATTGGATTATTGGTTCCCCGGCAAGTTTGTGGACGATGCCGTTCAGGATCCCGAAGTCATAACCATTCCCGATGCGATTCGTGAACGATATATGGATGAAACGTATAGCTTCTTCGGTCGCAGATGGAAAGGCAGGTTGAGTCCCCGGGTCGGTATATCTCACCCGGTAACCGATAATCAGACACTCTTTTTCTCATACGGTCATTTCTCAAAACGCCCGCGACCACAGTTTGTCTATGCAAAACTAACTCCTGCAGCAGCACGATCGTCCTTCCAACGATTCGGAAATCCGGCTTTAAACCCGGAAACAACCGTTGCGTATGAAATCGGATTACGCTCGCAGCTTACACAAGACGATGTATTGACCATCACTGCCTATTATCGTGATATATTCGATTACGTCAGCACCCGCTCCGCACGAATTGAGAGCGCGCGTTTTCTCGGCGGCAATTTTATTACCTATGTGAATCAGGATTATGCGCGGAGCCGGGGAATCGAAGTTGAGTACCGGAAACGAATCGGGCGATGGTTTACCGGTAACGCCTCCTTTGCATATCAGGTGGCGACCGGAAAGAGCTCCTCAGCCGACGAGGGTGTGCTGGTGCTGCGGGGTGATCTTGAAGAACAAATAGCTGAAAATTATTTAATCTGGGACAGACCGTTCCAGGCATCTTTGAATACAAATTTCTTCATTCCGCGGGGACAGAATTTCCTGGGTATTCCGGGGTTTGATGATATATCTTTGCATATCAGAATGTTTTATCAAGCCGGACGAAGATACACGCCTATGTATAAGGTTGGTGAAACCGCAGATGGGCGACCTATTTTTGAATCCGATAGAACAAATCTCTTCGGCGAAATCGGTGATTCGTGGCTCTGGGTTGATTTGAATTTTGAAAAACAATTCCGTGCACTCGGTACACGCTGGACAATGTTCATAGAGGTTCAGAACTTATTTAATAATGAAAACTCGGCGATTATTAATCCGGTGACCGGTCGCGCCTATGAGTTCGGAGATCCGACTCCGAATAGCTGGAACGATCCGTTATTCCCCGATCTGCAAGCGCCGCTTAGCCCGTATCCGTTTAACCCGGCACGGTACCTGACGCAAAGAAATATTAAATTGGGATTGGCATTTAGGATTTAATTTCAGAACCACAAAGTCTCAAATACACAAAGAAATTTTATGAGAAACTATCTTAAGAAAATATTGATTTTAACCGCTGCAGGTATTCTCTTTGTTATGCAATCAGCGTACGGGCAATTGTTTCCCGTATTAGGTGAGCAGCGGGCTGGAATTTCCACCGCACAATTCTTAAAGATCGGCGTTGGTGCGCGGGCAACTGCCATGGGTGAATCCTTTGTGGCAGTTGCAGATGACCCTTCGGCATTGTACTGGAATCCGGCGGGGTTGACGCAATATAATAACAATCAAGTGTATTTTGCTCACTCAGAGTGGCTGGTCGATGTAAAACATTCTTTTCTCGGGGCTTCATACCGTCTGGATCCGAGCAATATTATCGGTTTTTCTGTCGTGGCGCTCTATATGGGTGATATGCCTGTCACAACAGAGACTATGCCGTTCGGTACCGGCGAATATTTCTCATATACCGATCTTGCATTCGGGTTGACGTATGCACGGAGGATGACCGATCAATTCAGTTTCGGACTTACGCTGCGATATATGAATTCGACGCTCGATAAATTATCGATGAATGGTTTTATGTTTGATCTCGGTACGTACTACTGGACCGGACTCGGTACATCACGATTTGCCGTCACGGTCTCGAATTTTGGCGGGCAAATATCACCGTCCGGTGAAGTAACATTAATCGATGGGTCAAGGCGGGATTCCTGGCAGGAATTTGCACTGCCGACAGTCTTTCGGGTAGGTTTTGCAATGGAGCCCTATATGACTGAAGTGCACAGGGTTACAACGACAATCCAGTTAAATCACCCGAATGATAACGCCGAGAATCTCGGTTTCGGACTTGAATATGGTTGGAATAACACGGTAAACTTACGTGGTGGATACAAAATCAATGTGGATGAAGAAACATTTTCTGCCGGTATTGGTGTGGCAGTACCTCTGGCGTTTGCATCAATAAACGTCGATTACAGCTTTGCCCGTTGGGGGAATCTCGGCGATGTACATCGAATATCGATGAATTTAGGATTTTAACATAAACATTAGAAATGTAACTGATTAGTATGAAAGTTCGAAACGTATTCTTAATTGCTGTGATTGCACTTTTATTTTTGAGTTGTACTGAAAAGTTTGATTTGGGAGAATTGCCGCTTGATGTCGATCTCCCGGATGTGATAGGCGATACCACCTATGTACAAATCGGTCGCGCCTGGACAGATTTTAACCAACCGCGCGATGTTATAGTAGGATTCGACCAGCTTATCTATGTCGCTGATACCGGCAACGATCGAATTGTTATGCTCGATCTGGGCGGTAATGTACAGGGAGTTTCTCAACCGGTAACAAATCCAATCGCAATCGCACAGGACAGACGGCTCAACATACTTGTTGCAGCATCGCACGATACGACCGTTAATGGTGAGAATTTTCGGGTTGCCGCTATTTATAAAATAGATCTTTTCTCGGTGGAACATCAAATTGATCAGGCACCGATTAAACGGGTATTTGTCGAAACGCCTGCCCGTCAAAGAATAAAATTTACCGGTATTGCAGCGCTTAATAATAATGAATACTATGTAACAAGGAGAGGTCCCAATAATACCAGTCCGGTAAATCCCGATAACGCCGTACTTTGGTTTACAAAAGATGACCAATTATACGGTCAGGAACGATGGCCGAACCTGCTGCCGCAAGGGACCGGATTACGATCATTAAACCAACCGAGTGCTATTGCAACCTTTCCAAACAGGCAAACAACCGATTTTGTCGTTGCTACTATTGCCGATGAAAGTCAGTTTAAAGTGCAGTGGATTACCTTTAGAATTATTGGCGATTCATTTCGCTGGGATTCGTCCTTGTCCCCGGAACGCGACGCCGGGGCCGATCTTTTACAAGACGGTCGATTTACGCGACCGGAGGGCTTGGTAGTTGATAACGACGGCAACATTTTTGTAGCCGATGCCGCACGCGATAGCATCTACCGTTTTAACAACCGTGGAATTGAACGGCATTCATTCGGCGGATCCGACTTATTTTTTGAACCGAGCGGCGTTGCAATCGACCCGAATCGTACCATATACGTAGCGGATTCCGGAAATAATAGAATTGTTCGCTTCCGGCTATCAACAGATTTGTAAGCGATTATATTTAACCTAACGTTGTTCACCCCTTACTATCCAGCTTCGGGCGGACCATTTCGAAAACATTGTCTGTTGTACAGTATTGCGGTCCACCTAAACGACCGATGACATCAACCGATGCCGGGTCAATATGGTATCGATTGTCAATTTTTATGTTGGTATGTAAATGCCATCGCAGCACTTCACCGAGAATCAGATCGTTTGGTCCCTCGCCGATTTCGATAAGTTTATATAACTTGCATTCCATTTGTATCGGGGATTCCGCCAAACGAGGCGGTGATACTATCTCTGAGGGAATGATTTGCAGGTTTGCTTCTGTTATCTCACTTATCTCCGGTGGATAATCACCCGATGCAATGTTCATTTTCTCCGCAATATTTTGTGAAACAATATTGACGACGAATTCACCCGTTTCTCTAATGTTCCGTCCGGTATCTTTCGCGGTCCCCTTACGGTATCCGACCGAAATGGAAATGATAGGAGGGGACGACGTTACTCCGTTGAAATAGCTGAACGGCGCTGCATTCACGACTCCGTTTTTCCCGATACTGGTAACAAGAGCGATCGGCCGCGGTATAATCGAGCTGATCATTAGCCGGTATCGCTCGCGTGATGATAATTCAGATGGATCTATATGAGTCATAATAATTTATTTTTTATATTTTGATATATGTTCTTTGATTAAACCGGCAAGTTCATCGACCGATGACGCCGGATTGGATGTTAAAAAACGTGCCATCCGCGGGATGACAAACGGTTTTGCAATATCTCTGTCATACCGATCTTGTATGAGTTTTTGTAAGAAAGAGTTCGTATCGGTCGATTCGACTATCGTTCCGTTTTTCATAATTCCTACATGTGTGGCTGTTGGTAGAAATGTATCGATATCGTGGCTGACAATAATAACGCCTTTATTATGAGTATGAAGAAATCTGATAAATTGCAAGACCAACGGTTTATGCTCGCGGTCGATGCCGGCAGTCGGCTCGTCGAGTGCAATGAATGGAGAAGGTATTACCGCTGCGATGGCAAGGGAGAGCAATTTTCGTTTTACGGGGGGAAGGTCGAACGGAGATGCATCAAGGTATGGTTTCAATTGGAACAAATGGATTAATTCGGCTTCCATATCGGCAGCGATGGGTTGTTTTGTTGCATAAGCGGTGAATCGTAATTCGTCGAGCACTGTCGGAAGCGAAAATTGAGTTTCCGGTTGCTGTGGAGATAATGCAATGGTAAAAAACAGGTTTTTCTTAGACCGTGACTGTTTTAAATCTAATCCATTGACTGAAATACTTCCTGTATCTGCCGTTAACCCGCCGGCAAGCACTTTTAACAACGTACTCTTCCCCGATCCGTTCATACCGGCAAGCAGATAGATTGAACGTATTTCAATAGTAAGATCTATGTTATGAATGCCCTGGCCATTCGGATAATGAAATGAAACGTTTGAACAGTTTATCATTTTATTGCCCTCGCTATTATCCGCAGCGTGTTCACACTGTTCGTTAATTTACTATTGGATGGAAGTGATAAGTGTGTTTGAAGCTTAATATACAAATCTGTCCAGGCCGGCAGTTCTATTTGTAAATTGCCCTTTTTAATTTGGTAAAATAGTTCGTCTGACGAATCGACACTATTTACCGACGAATCAACGACGATTAAAAATCTATCGGCAATCGGCGTCCAAATATATGGATTTGAATCGGCGAGAATTATTATGCCGTGATAGTCGCGCAAAATCGAGAGAAGATTGTGCACTCCGCTGTGATCAAGGAACATTGACGGATTGTCGAGGATAAGGATATCGGGTTCACGTACGATCATCGACGCAAGCGCAACTTTGTGACGTTCTCCGCCGGAAAGTTCGTCGGGATCGCGGGTTGCTAAATTCTCTATCGAAAGCCGGTGAAGAATCGATGAGACTTTTTCCCGTATGACATCCGGTTCGGTTCCGGTTAATTCAAGACTCAGTGCAATTTCCCCGAAAACCGTATCTTTTACGCCGCTGATCAGTAAATCGGAATTAGGCGGCACGTATGCAAACATTTCGGTTCGTACATGAGTTTCGATTTTATCAATTGGTTGTTCGTTGAAATAAACCGTTCCTGATACATGGTGTGCGGGATATGTGCGATGAAGTATACCGGCTACTGCATGACAGAGAATTGTTGCACGTTCCTGCTCGCCGCATAAAATTGCTACCCGATCATCGGTATGAATATCAAATGTGGCATCGGTTATAACCGGGTTGCCGGATTCATCGGTACAGGTAAGATGTAAAATTTTAATCATGCGGCGATTGTTATAAATAATATGACAATGATTAAACCGGAGAATAAAATTGTTACAACCTTATCGGTGCCGGTTTGAGTGTCGGGTTGCAGCGTTGTACGATGTGTGTGTGCTGTAACTCCGCGCATCTCGAGCGCAACGGCGCGATCGGAACTTTCTTCGATCATAACATACAGAAGCGGAATAAGAATTTTCACGGTTGCACGCCACCGTTGCAGGACATTATCGAGCGGCATGCCGCGTAATCGTTGGTAGAAATGTATCTCGTTCAGTTTACTTCTGAAGCGATCGACAAATTTTAAACCGTTGATCAGGATAAAAACAAGCCAGACCGGCAAATTTTTCTGATAGAGATATGAACCGAGCCGTTGGATAGTAATTAAGTTAAAAAAGGCAATAATTCCGGTAAAAAGGAATAAAATACGGGATGTCATCTCGCCCGCTGCAATAAGTCCGTCGTACGATAACCGGATTCCGGCGAGCGTTAGCCATCGTTCGGTTTCAGGATATATGAGAGTCATGAATAAACCGATTGCAATGCAGAGCGGAACGACGATTTTACCGACGGTTATTAGTATTTTCCTTCCGTTCACATGCAAACTAAAGAATAGGAGAAATAATAAGCTTAAACCAAACCGGGCTTCAGTACCGAGTGAAAACCCTGCAATGATGATAAAAAGAAAAAAAACAAATATTGATACGGGATGAGGGAAATACCGGATCATATCTTGTTGCGTGGTTTTAAATGGAGATATCCGGGGAAACGCATAAGCAAACTACGCGGCATTTTGCTGAGAATAGTGAATGCCAGAAGGAAGGTTATACCTTTATCGACCGGATCGGATGCAAGCCCTTGATAGAGAACAGCTTGCAGTAGCTCCTGACCCGTTGCCCGGAAATACAATACGAGGAAATCCGTACCGGCAAGTGTAATCCCGCCAAATAGATACGCTGAGATGGGGGCGGAGACAATAGCGGCGCAAATCCCCACAAATGCACCGCCAAGAATTGCTTTCCACCAGTGCAGAAATCCTCCTTTTTTTGTAATAATCCCCGCAAGAATTGCGATTACAATCATTGTCGGTATAAAAAACATCATTGCCGGACTGAATACAGCACTTGCAAGAAGATTGGAAATGATGCCGGTAATTATTGCAGGGATGATACCGCATAACGCTGCAACTACGACGGTACCGAGTGAATCCAGGTACAGCGGTATCTTAAGTAAGGCAACGACCTGCCCCATCCCGAGATTGACCGCAACCCCGACGGTCATAAGAGAAAAAACGGGAGGGGTGATATTTCTTCTGAAGTATCCGGAAATATTCATCATAGAAAGTATACGTAATGATACGGTAATTTGCAACTTAGAAATATGTTTGTTAATTTTGCATGATTCTCACATCTCACTGAAATAGATATTATTAACCGTCTATTAGAAATGAAGACATACTAACTATCGTAATGAACCCCTGGATTAATGTAATATTGCTTATACCCGCTCTGCTTATTGTGGGAATTATTGTGCTTGTTCGTATTAAGGGAAAACTCGAAAATAAAATTTTCCCATACCGTCAAGAAGGAATCGTTCTCCACACCAGCCTAACTATATTTAAAATTCGCGATGAAAATGAACGGTGGCGTATATCTTTCGGGCTTGTTCTGCTTACCGGTCATCGATTGATTGTCTTCGACTGGAGAAGAAAAAATGTGTTTGAATGCAAGTTTCGGTCGTTAGAAAAGAAATATTGTGAACTCGATTCTAATCCGGATGGAAAAAACATTATCATACATTGCCGATGTGGTCGGGGGCAGCGTGATTTGACGTTAAAGGTTAGGAATCCAGATGCATGGAAACTCGAATTTTCCCGACTTTGTTCTCGTGAGTCACAGGAGTAAAATATGTATATGGAACCTTGTTCTTAAATCAATCGTTTTCTACTTTAGATAACGGTTGAAAGTGTTTATATTTGATTTCTACCTATTTTTTTTATAACTTGTATATTAATTAAAAATGCGGCAAACACTGCCGCTTGTTTTTTGTATACAAATAGGACTAAATTAGTCTTGTTTTCTAAGTAGTTGAAAATTATAGTTTTAACCGTTGTATGCACTAATACATAAGGGAGTTTTATTTATGAGTGATAGGCTTGAGAAGGATCGATCACTGATCGAAACTGTTCCGGAAGAAAAAAAGATACATAAAGCAAAAAAGAAGGTAACGGAGAAAGATACTCTCGAAGCTCTTGGAAACCGCGAATATAAGTGGGGTTTTTATACCGACATTGAGCAAGAATATGCTGACGTTGGATTGAATGAGGACGTAGTACGCTTTATATCGATGAAGAAAAAAGAGCCGGAATGGTTGCTTGAGTGGCGGTTAAAAGCATTTCGAAATTGGCAAAAAATGGAAGAGCCGACGTGGGTGAATGTTAAGTATCCGCCGATAGATTATCAGAACCAGCGATACTACGCTGCTCCAAAGGAAAAGGATGATGGACCGAAGAGTCTCGACGAGATAGATCCTGAGTTGTTAAAGACATACGAAAAACTCGGCATCCCGCTTGAGGAGCAAAAAATGCTTGCAGGTGTTGCGGTCGACGCTGTGTTTGATAGCGTATCGGTGGCAACTACTTTTAAAGAAAAACTCGCTGAAGAAGGAATAATATTCTGTTCAATGTCTGAAGCCGTTCAGAATCATCCCGGACTTATAAAGAAATATCTCGGCTCTGTTGTACCATATAATGACAACTTTTTTGCGGCGCTTAATTCCGCCGTCTTCAGCGACGGATCCTTTGTATATATTCCAAAAGGCGTTCGGTGTCCGATGGAATTATCGACATACTTTCGTATTAATAGTGCGGACACCGGTCAGTTCGAAAGAACACTCATCGTAGCTGAAGAAAGCTCGTATGTCAGTTACCTCGAGGGGTGTACTGCACCGATGCGTGATACCCATCAGCTTCACGCTGCGGTAGTTGAGCTGATCGCTCTCGACGATGCGCAGATCAAGTACTCAACCGTTCAAAACTGGTATCCCGGTGACAAAGACGGGAGGGGCGGCATTTATAACTTTGTAACCAAGCGTGGTAAATGTATAGGGGTTAACTCCAAGATATCCTGGACGCAGGTCGAGACCGGCTCTGCGATTACGTGGAAATATCCGAGCGTTATACTGCAAGGTGATAATTCTGTAGGGGAATTTTACTCGGTTGCACTGACGATGAATCACCAACAGGCAGATACCGGAACGAAAATGGTGCATATTGGAAAGAACACGAAGAGCACGATCGTCTCAAAAGGTATTGCGGGCGGTGTAAGTCAGAACTCGTATCGCGGACTTGTAAAGGTTATGAAGAACGCTCAAAATGCACGAAATTTTTCACAATGCGATTCGTTGTTGCTCGGCGACCGATGCGGCGCTCATACGTTTCCGTATGTCGAAGTAAAGAATACGTCGTCTCAGGTTGAACACGAAGCAACAACATCGAAAATAGGTGAGGATCAGATATTTTACTGTAATCAACGCGGCATTTCCACCGAAGACGCCGTTTCGATTATTGTAAATGGGTTTGCAAAAGAGGTGTTCAGAGAACTACCTATGGAATTTGCCGTGGAAGCACAAAAATTACTCGGGGTAAGTCTTGAGGGCAGTGTTGGATAATTAAGTTTTAAAAATAATCATAATGTTAAATAAATAGGGTGGAGATTAGCACTAATGCTCGAAGTTAAAAATTTACAGGTGGAAATTGAAGGAAAAAAAATTCTTCAAGGGATTGATTTAAATGTCAAGGCAGGCGAGGTTCACGCAATCATGGGGCCGAACGGCTCCGGGAAGAGTACGCTCGCACAAGTGATTAGCGGACGTGATATGTATGATGTCACGGAAGGTGAAATTACATATCTTGGCAAAGATTTACTCGACATGGAACCGGATGAGCGCGCCCGCGAAGGTGTTTTTATGGCATTTCAATATCCTGTGGAGATCCCCGGTGTAACGAACTCATACTTTCTTAAAACCGGGCTTAATGAAATCCGTAAGCATCAGGGCCTTGAACCGCTTGATGCGATGGATTTCCTGAAACACATTAAAGAGAAGGCAAAGCTTTTGGATATTAGCACGGATATGTTGAACCGTTCTGTGAACGAAGGGTTTTCCGGCGGTGAAAAGAAACGGAATGAAATTCTTCAGATGGCCGTTCTTGAACCAAAACTTGCAATAATGGATGAGACCGATTCAGGGCTTGACATCGATGCTCTGCGTGTAGTTGCTGACGGTGTAAACCGATTGCGAAACAAAGACCATGCAATAATAGTCGTTACGCATTACCAGCGATTGCTTAATTATATCGTTCCGGATTATGTACATATACTGCTGAACGGTAAAATTGTCAAGTCGGGCGATAAGCAACTCGCGATTGAACTTGAAGAAAAAGGATATGATCAAATCAAGGAAGAGTACACAGCAGTCAAAGCAAAACTTGAGGAGACAGTGTAATAATGGCATTAGCAATAAAAGAAAATAATCAGTTATATTTATCAAATTTTGAGGCATTCGAAAAAAACCTAAACGGCGAAGCGGGCGGCTGGTTTCATGACGTTCGGCGTGATGCACTCAGAAGGTTCGACGAACTCGGTTTCCCGACCACACGAAATGAAGAATGGAAATATACAAACATTACGCCCATCGCAAAAGAAAATTTTAAACACATTATCCGTCCCGATTTGGAATCAGTGTCATCAGAAGATATTGGACGCTATGATTACAACGGACTTGATGTTCACCTTCTCGTGTTTGTCGATGGCCATTTCTCGGAGAAACATTCGGCCGTGCGTGATCTTCCTGATGGAGTTAAAGTAGGGTGCCTTGCCGAAGCATTGCGTACGCAGGCCGTCGCTGTCGAACAACATCTCACAAAATATGCCCGGTATGAAGATGATTCATTTACTGCATTGAATACTGCCTTTATTAACGATGGCGCATTTATTTATCTTTCCGACAATGCATTGGTAGAGAAACCGATACACTTGCTTTTCCTGGCATCGGGACAAAGCGATCCGTTCGTTAATTACCCACGGAATTTAATCATCGCAGGAAAACATAGTAAAGCAACGATAATAGAAACATATGCCGGAATTAAGAATAATAGGTATTTTACCAATACCATAACTGAGGTGTTTGTCGATGAAAATGCGCATATTGATCACTTTAAGGTTCAGGAAGAGAGTAATGAGGCATATCACATATCGACGATCCAGGTGTATCAAAAAGCAGACAGCAATTTTGCGTCAAATGCAATAGATTTTGGCGGTTCTATTGTCAGAAATAACCCGCGGGCAACGCTTGATGCCGAAGGGGTTGAATCTACGCTAAATGGATTGTATCTTGGTACTGGTAGTCAACTTATTGACAATCATACGACTATCGATCATGCGAAACCGCATTGTAACAGTCATGAGTTGTACAAAGGAGTGCTTGACGGAACTGCACGGGGCGTTTTTAACGGGAAGATTTATGTTCGTCTCGATGCACAAAAAACCGATGCAAAACAAACTAATCAAGCACTTTTATTGTCCGATGGCGCAAGTATAGATACGAAACCGCAGCTTGAAATATTTGCCGACGATGTCAAATGCACGCACGGAGCGACAATCGGTCAGCTTGATGAAAATGCATTGTTTTATCTGCAAACGCGAGGCGTCCAAAAAGATATGGCGCGCGATATCCTGACATATGCATTTGCAAGCGATGTTATCGATCGAATTAAAATAAAAGAGCTGCGCGATTATTGCTATCACCGGGTACTCGTGAAATTACAACAAGATCGTCTCGAAGGTATAGATAAAAAATAAAATCGGATGTTAATTTATGAAAGCAGCGGCTGAAACACTAACTCCCGTAACAACAAAAGACAATTTTGATGTGAGGAGTATACGAGCTGATTTTCCGATACTGAGCCGGAAAGTCAACGGAAAGCCGCTGGTGTATCTCGATAATGCTGCTACAACCCAGAAACCGGTATGTGTCGTCGATTCTTTACGGCGTTATTATCTCAATGATAATTCGAATATACACCGCGGTGTTCATTACCTGAGTCAGAAGGCAACCGAAGGGTATGAAAATAGCCGGAAAAAATTATGCGGGTTTATAAATGCCCGGCAAACTCACGAGATTATTTTTGTCAGGGGTACAACCGAGGGAATCAATCTTGTTGCACATAGCTTTGTGAAAAGACGGGTGAAAGCAGGTGATGAGATTCTTATATCCGGGATGGAGCATCACTCAAACATAGTCCCCTGGCAGATAGTATGTCAAGAAACAGGCGCAATCCTGCGCGTGGTCCCGATAGATGACAAAGGGGAGATCATTCTGGAAGAGTATGAAAAAATGCTTTCTCCGAAAGTCAAGTTCGTTTCCATAGTCCATATATCGAATTCACTCGGGACGGTGAACCCGGTAAAGCAAATGACCGAAATGGCGCACGGATATGATATTCCGGTGTTGATTGATGGAGCTCAGACCGTATCTCATACGAAGCTCGATGTACAGGATTTAAATTGTGATTTCTATGTTTTCTCGGGTCACAAGATGTTCGGTCCGACGGGCATAGGAATTTTATATGGAAAAAGTCAACATCTTGAAAATATGTCGCCGTATCAAGGCGGCGGCGATATGATAAAATCCGTCACCTTCGAAAAAACGATATATAACGACCTGCCTTATAAGTTTGAGGCGGGGACACCGAATATTGCGGGCGCTATTGCACTCGGTACTGCTGCCGATTACATTAGTAAAATCGGCATTGATAATGTGTATGTTCACGAGCAGGACCTGCTTGCATACGCGACGGAAGCATTGTTATCCGTCAATGGATTGAGATTGATAGGTACAGCAAAGAATAAATCGGCGGTTATATCGTTTATGCTCGAAGATGTACATCCGCATGATATTGGAACAATTATCGACTCCGAAGGTGTTGCAATAAGAACAGGACACCATTGTACGCAACCGGTGATGCAGCGATTTGGAATCCCGGCAACGGCGCGCGCGTCGTTTGCTATGTACAATACAAAAGATGAGGTGGACGCGCTTATCCGGAGTATTGAAAATGCAAAAAAAATCTTTCGGTAATGTCTGAGTTAAAATCACTGTATCAGGATATTATCCTGGATCATAATAAAAACCCGCGTAATTTCAAGAAGCTTGATAACGCGAATCGTCACGCTGAGGGGTATAATCCGCTCTGAGGCGATCATTATCAAATATACTTACGCATCGAAGATGATATAATTCAGGAAGTAAGTTTTGAAGGCGCCGGTTGTGCGATATCGAAAGCGTCGGCATCGGTTATGAGTTCTTTGCTCAAGGGAAAAACTAAGGAAGAAGCGGAAGAATTGGTCAATCTTTTTCATAAATTGGTAACGGGAGAATCTGATCCGATGGAAGAACTTGACCGGATCGGTAAGCTCGCTGCATTTGCGGGTGTCAGCGAATTCCCGGCAAGAGTCAAATGTGCCAGTCTTGCGTGGCATACATTGCGCGCTGCACTCGAAGATAAAGAACAGCCAGTGTCAACCGAAAAATAACAGTTATGGCAGATAGAGAATTATTAAAAAAACAAATTGTAGATATGATCAGGACGTGTTACGATCCTGAAATACCGGTTAATATTTATGAGCTTGGATTAATATATGACGTTCATATTGACGGTGATTTCAACGTCAATATTCGGATGACGCTTACGTCACCGGCCTGTCCGGTAGCCGGAACGTTGCCGAAGGACGTCGAACAAAAAGTGAAAAACGTAGAGGGTTTGAATAATGTAAAGGTGGATGTTGTATGGGATCCACCATGGAATCCGGAAATGATGAGTGAAGAAGCGCGACTTGAACTTGGATTATAATTAACGTTTTTATATAGGGAGGATTTATTATGTCAGATACACCGAATGCTAACAACCCGATCACTGTTCCGGGTATGGAAGTACAGAAAGATATCTCATTAACAGAAAAAGCAGCCGTTGAAATCGGGAAAGTAAAAAAAGAAAATAATATCCCCGAAGATCACGCACTGCGGATCGGTGTAAAGGGAGGCGGTTGCTCCGGTTTATCTTATATGCTCGCATTTGAAGAAGGAGAGCGTGAGGGCGATATTGTCATTGAAGATCAGGGGGTAAAAGTTCTGGTCGATGAGCGAAGTCTAATGTACTTGCGCGGCACGGTACTCGATTTCACCGATGGATTAAACGGCCGGGGATTTGTCTTCAATAACCCAACCGCAACCAAATCATGTGGCTGCGGTAGCTCATTTGGAGTGTAAGTTCACAAAATTTACGTGATTGCAACATACAATAATTTTTAAAAAGGGACGTATGTCCCTTTTTTATTAGTGGTGAGTCCCGATCCGGTTAAGAGGAGGAATTATTTTTTAATTGTCACGACCGGCTATGGTTGAAATTGTTTGTAAAGAATGTTTTATTTAAGATATGACATCAATGTATGAGGAAAAGTAAAATGGCGAATGAAATAAAAATACAAGCACAGGTATCATCACAGGAGGCATGTCAATTTACCGTCGACAGACCTATATATGAGAACGGATCGGTATATTTTGCAAGCAAGAAAGAGGCGGAAGGATCGCCGCTTGCAGAAAAAATATTTGACCTGCCAAACGTATCGTCGGTTCTTGTGCATAATAATATAATCAAAGTTACGAAAGCCGATTATGAGGATTGGATGCCTGTTGCAAAGCAAGTCGGTGCAATTATCCGTGAGCAGTTGCAGTCGGGTACATCCGCAATATCAAAGGATATCGAGAAAAGTCTCCCCTCCGAGGAGGAGATACGGAGCAAAGTCAAGGAATTAATCGATGATCAGATAAATCCCGCGATTGCCTCACACGGCGGCTTTGTTGAATTAATCGATGTAAAAAAGAATAATGTGTATCTGCAACTCGGGGGCGGATGTCAGGGATGCGGTATGGCTAATGTAACGCTGCGACAGGGAATAGAGAAAATGATCCGGCAGTCTGTACCGCAAGTGGGAAGTATTCTTGACGTTACCGATCACGCATCAGGCACAAATCCGTATTACGCTCCATCAAATAGATAAGCAAAAAAATAATAATTACCGGAGTCGAATATGAGAGCCATTGTTCTTCGCGAACTTGGTGAACCCGAACGACTGAAGGTTGAACAATATAACAACCCTACACCGAAAAAAGGTGAACTCGTCGTTCAATTGAAAGCTGCGGCCTTGAATCGACGGGATGTGTGGATCCGGAGGGGGAGATATGCGGGAATTAAATTACCGGTTATTCCGGGATCCGACGGTGCGGGAGTAATTGCCGATGTTGGTGAGGGAGTCGACTCTTCATTGATCGGGAAAGAAGTTGTGATCAACCCGTGTTTAAATTGGGGGGGGAGTGAAAGAGTTCAACGCGCCGATTTCCGGATTCTCGGTTTACCGGATAACGGCACGTATGCAGAATACGTTGTGGTTCCCGCTGAAAATATTTTCGATAAACCTGGCAATCTTTCCTGGGAAGAATCTGCGGCAATACCTCTTGCCGGATTGACGGCATACCGCGCCCTGGTTTCACGGGCAAATATTCAAAAAGATCAGACAGTTCTTATAACGGGCATCGGCGGTGGAGTAGCATGTTTTGCATTTCAGATCGCTCAGGAGATCGGCGCACGAATTTTTGTCACTTCAGGAAGCGATCAAAAGCTTGATCGTGCGCGACAGCTTGGTGCAGGCGGAGGCGTTAATTACAAAAATGACAAATGGATAAATGATTTGAAGGAAATGACCGGCGACACTGGAATCGATGTTGTAGTCGACAGCGCCGGCGGTGAATATTTCGATGCAGTACTCGATGTTGTGAATCCCGGAGGAACTATTGTAATGTACGGCGCGACGCTCGGCCCGTCCGATAATGTAACCGTCCGTCGGATTTTCTGGAAACAGCTCAATGTCTTCGGCTCTACAATGGGAT
>PWTU01000367.1 GCA_003562775.1 Ignavibacteriales bacterium | reverse complement strand
TATTTAAAACACCGTTAATAAACTCTCCGGTTTCCGTCCACATTCCAAACGAACCATCCATTAAATTATCTGCTACATCCTCCGACGTAACGCCCCACATAGCAGTCTCAACATCGTGAATTGCCGCAGCACTATTCATTGCAACTGCGGTTATTATATTTTGTTTAATTAAGTCGATAATAACCGGTGAACAGCCGACTTTAATAACGTGCGCACCCATCATAACGATGACGGGTTTATTATTCTTGCGCGCTTCGACGATATGCCGCACAATCTTTTTAAAGTCATCGGCAATAAGAATCGACGGCAGGGAATTCACAAATTGAGATAATGTATTGACGGCAGGATCGTATACTCTGGCAAAATCCCGGATACCGACTTTGCTCTTGCGTTCCTTTATCGAAATGGTTCGTACTTTAGAAAGATCGATTCGTTTAAATCGCGTCATAGGTCATTGCACTCGTGCTCGAATGGCGTCGCGCAATCCCGAATACCGCACCAACTCGGCGGTAATCGACCCGATCGGGATACGTGTTCGCATCTGCACCGGGACACGCAGTTCATCATCGGTGAGCCATATATGAATAGCGCCCTCGTGCTTAAACAAACCTCCTTCTTTTATAAGCGGTTCAATAATAAGCGTGTTAAATGTTCCGGTCTTCACCCGGATTTCTTCCCTGCCATGAAAGAGAACATCCAGCGTGTATGTCGAGTCCCGGATAAAATTTTCAAGACTTATTCTATCACCGGGTTCGTAATCGCTGAAATCGACCGTTCGAATGTAGTAGAACGCCGAAACCATATCATGGACGTATTCCGGAATTTCATATTCGCCGTCATTGGTGATTGCAACATTATTTACATGATCGAATTCAATATCCGTTTCACGACGGTACCCTCCTTCGCGAATACGCTCGGTAAAAGTCCACGGAAACAAACCCTCCTTATCAATTTTCGTTTCCCAGAAATCTTCCACCCGGTAAACCCATGAAAAAGGCGATACCGACCGTGCGGTCAATTGTACACGATATGCATCACGACCGTTAACGCTTGTTATCTCGGGTATACGCATCTCACCTTGGCCTGCTTTAATAATACCATAGCTCAAATCAAAAACCAGCCGTTCACCGGCAATAAATGCACTGTTCGGTACACTTCGAAACGACAAATCCTCCAGGTGCTGTTCTTCAGATGAATTGTTTCTCTCGGAATCAGCCGGAAAACCCCCGAATAATAAGATAAAAATAATTGGAAATAAGATTGATACCATAGTACCTTCCCTGCATCGCTACAATATTTAATTTACAAAAGTCAATGTTGTTCCCCTTTTAAAAAATGACGCCGCACATTGTTCAAATGTTCCAATTTATCTTTTACTATAATTTAGTAATATACAAGGATTTCGATTTGAAATCAATAAAAAAAGGACATTCCGGGCGCCTCAATGGGACCACAGGAATGTCCTTTCCAAGATTAATGAATTTTCACCGTCTTACGGGAATATGCCCAGATCAAGATAGGATTGGGCAATTTTATTTATTGAGTTAATGAACGCCGCCGTCCGCTGCGTGATCTTCTTATCATGCTTGGTCCACATTTTGTGTGTTTCACGATACGCAAGAATCATCGTATCTTCAAGACCCGAGTCAACCAGGTCCCCTTCATCCGGGCCGCGTGCGATTTGCTTAATAATCTCATCGGAGAATTTCACGCCCGAGGTTACTTCAATCGCCCGCAGCAACTGGGCATTTGTCGACTCCGTAAAACGCCGTCCGAGGCGGCCGAACCTGACGTGCGACAGATTTTTTAGCCACTCAAAATACGACACCACTACACCGCCGGCATTACAATAAATATCCGGTATAATCAGCACGCCTTTTTTGGTAAGAATGTTTTCCGCATCGGGGGTTGTCGGACCGTTCGCACCCTCGGCTATGATCTTCGTTTTGATTTTATCTGCGTTCAGATGTGTGATCTGATTTTCAAGAGCACATGGAACGAGGATATCGCATTCGATCTCAAGTGCATCGGAAGGATTTTCGATGAATTTTGCTCCGGGGTAATCTTTAAGGGATCCCTTTGATCTACGGTATTGCATGACATCTTCGAGGTCCATGCCGTCCGGATTATACAGGCCGCCTTCAATTTCGATCAAGCCGATCAATTTGACACCGTCTTCATACAAATATTTTGCAGCGTGATAACCGACGTTTCCAAGCCCCTGAACGACCGCGGTTTTCCCTTCGAGTCCCGGGGAAAGTCCGAGCGCTTTCATATCTTCTTCGATATTACATGCTTCACGGCATGCAAAGTAAACGCCTCGACCGGTTGCCTCTTTTCGCCCCTGAATACCGTGCTGACTCAACGGTTTACCTGTTACACAAGCCGGAGCATCGACGGCACCGGGATGGAATGCCTGATATGTATCCGCTACCCATGACATTTCCCTTGCGCTTGTGCCGTAATCGGGTGCGGGGACGTCGATGCCCGGACCGATAAAATTCTTGTTTATAAGCTCTGAGGTAAATCTTCTGGTAATAGTCTCAAGTTGTTCAACACTGTAATTTGCAGCATTAATTTTTACACCGCCTTTAGCGCCGCCGAACGGAATCGACACGACCGCACATTTATATGTCATAAGCGCCGCCATTGCCATCACTTCATCGGCATGCACGTTATCGGCATACCGGAATCCGCCTTTTGTCGGTAATTTGTGGTGGCTGTGTTCAACGCGCCATGCTTGTATTACTTCATACTCGCCCTTTCCTTTTCGAGTTGGAAATGTAAAGTGATACACACTGTTGCACGTATTAATTTGTTCGAGCAGGCCCTTCGGATGCTCCGTGAGTTTGGCAGCATCCCAAAAATTCCGGGATACGCTGGTGAAAAAGCTGGGGATAGTGTTTTTAGAGTTATTCGATTGCATAGTAGTCGTCCTGAATAGTTGAATAAGTTAAAAAAAATCTTGCTTTGAGGAAGAATTTGTTACCGAACTAAATTAAGAACGGTGAGTATGTACATAATATATAAAATTTTTCAGAGTAAAACAATTTGGACAATTAAGTATGGTTTAAAACATGTGATCCCTTCATAAATAAAACAAAATTGTATTTTACGCTGTCTATTTTATCCGCCGATGAAAGGAATTGATCTTTTCCGGTTTCCCGGAGACCGGACAATCGCGTAAATGCTTTTCTTAATTCGGAGACAAGTTTATTAATTTTGTCCTGGTTGTAATGGAGCATTTTTTATTCCCCGTAGATATTCATCACGAAAACGTTTAAAATCAAAATATTTTCTGTATGATAGTGATTCGAAATCCGATCTCAGCACGGAGTCGCGGTCAACGATAACTCTGCCGGTTTTCAGAACATTATAAACAAACGGCAACGGAGCAAAATTGAGTATTCGTACATCGACGGGCAACTGAAGCCGGTTGAGTAATTCCACCTCCAGAGATAGCTCTTTATCAAGAGCCGATGCTCTATCGCCGTCCGACAGGTAGATTGCAATGTCTATGTCGTTGAATTTTTCTCCCGTATTGAATGATCCAAAAACATACACAAACACGATATCCGATTTCATTCTCAGAATCGATAGGATCTTCTTAATCAACGCTTCCTTTTCAACGGGAGATTTTGTATACTTTTGCATATATTATTAATATAATTATTTTTAGTCAATATCAGAAATAAACAGACAAATGACTTTTATGAAAACCATACTACGCGCAATAGTTATTTTCCTAATTTTTGCCGGCACAGGTCAGATTTTTACGGTAAAAAGCGATACCGCAGACGAGGCACTTTTCTGGAAAATAGAGTCGGAAAGCGCAACCGTATATCTCCTCGGGTCGATTCACCTGGCAAGCGATGATTTTTATCCTTTCCCGTATCACATCGAAAACGCATTTAATGAGAGCGATTATCTGGTAGTGGAAGTCGACATAGCCGGCATCGATCAGCAGGAGATCGTTCAACTTATCGCTCAGCATGGTCATCTGACAAACGGGCAGACACTCGGTGCAATTATTCCCGATACGACATTTACAGCAGTGAAAAACGAATTTGCCGAGTTCGGCATTAATATTCATCAGTTCGAGCGAATGCAACCTTGGGTTGTAGCAATCACATTGTCGCAATTGCAGATGATGAAATTCGGTTACATGCCCGAATACGGGGTCGATCTTTATTTTTTAAGCGATGCACGGGGTGAAATGGAAATTATCGAGCTGGAATCGGGCGCAGAACAGATTTCCATTTTCAGCGACCTGAGTATGGAACTTCAAATTTTATTGCTGGAAGATTTCCTGTACGATCTCACGCTGCCGAGAGAAAGAATACATGAATTGTTCGATGCATACAAGCGATGGGATGCCGGCTGGATACGGGATTTTATCTTTGAAAGCGTTGAGAAACATCCCGGTCTCCAACCGTTATACGAAAAACTGCTTGATGACCGGAACGTGAAAATGGCTGAAAAGATCGATTCATTCCTGCAGAATGAAGGTGCCTATTTTGTTGTAGTCGGTGCGGGGCATTTATTCGGTGATATGGGGATTGTGGAGTTGCTCAGGAATAAGGGATATGAGGCGGTACTACCATAATTTCAGACCTGACAGGTTTGGCAAACCTGTCAGGTCTTTCATCTACCTGCTTATTTTTCTATTGTAAACTCATCACTCATACCGCAGCGACTCGACAGGATCCACGCTCGCAGCTTTGCGTGCGGGAAACACTCCGGCAACCAGTCCGATAACCATCAAGATGCCCACGGTTACCGCCATTGTGGTTTGAGAAAGTACCGGGTGTCCGAAGAATTGCCATGCACCGTCGTTCAAACCAAGCGATTGCACACCCAGAATTACTGTTGCAGAAAAGCCGAGACCGATCACGCCTCCGAGAAGCGAGATGAACACCGATTCAAACACGAACTGGGAAATGATATGCCTGCGCCGTGCACCGACTGCTTTTTTCACGCCGATCTCACGCGTACGCTCTTTTACCACGACATACATTATATTTGCAACGCCCACTCCGGCAATGAGCAATGTAAAAAATCCGACGACGAACATAAATATCTGAAATCCGAGAGCGATCCGCTGGTTGATCTGTTCAAACTCGATGAAGTCCCATATTGAGAGTGCCTGCATGTCGGTAACATCGAATTTATACTTTGCACCGAGAATCCGCTTCATCTCATCGATGAGGATGTCCTGCGATTGTATGTCGGTCGGCCGGACCAGTAAGGAATGTATATACCGGTGTCCGTACATTGTCTTGAACGTTGTAAAGGGAATTAACGCCCGGTTATCATCCGGTCCTTGCATCGAGCTTGTTTGGAATTTTTCCGCCATCACTCCGATCACCGTAAAGGGTACATCTTCAACGAACACTTGTTTCCCTATTGGGCTTTCATTCCCGAACAGAGTCTCTGCAAGTTTATTACCGATGAACAGCACTCGTCTCTGCTGGGCAACGTCCCTGGTATTAAAGAACCGTCCACCCGCAGCGGGATACATTGCCCGCATCTCCTCGTAGTCGGGGTTCACTCCCTCCATAAACACGGAGGTTGAAGCTTTCTCACTGCGTATCCGGGTGTTCCACCGCGCATAGCTCGGGCTGATGTATTCGATGCCGGGTATGCTGCGCGTCAACAAGCCGACGTCTTCTTCCTGCAGGCGAATTCTTCTTCCCACTGGTAATCCTTCATGCGGTTTGCTCGTCTGCCCGCCATACACAAAAATGACCCTGTTACCGCCGCCGCGCAATCCTTCTACCATTTTATTTCCGATGCCTTCACCGAAAGCAAGCAAAATGACAACGGCCACCGTACCCCACGTAATGGCAAGCAGCGTCAAGAAAGTACGCAGTTTCTGCCGTCTGATATCGTGTAAAAATTCCTGTATGAGAATGAGAAGCATAACTGTAATTTCCTTTTCTTATGTTCGCAAGCATTCGACCACATCGATATTTGCCGCCCGCCGTGCAGGCATTAAACCGGCGGCAAGGCCGATGAGACCGAGCACCACCAATGCAATAATACCTACTTCAGGCGCAAAGTGCGGTGTCCCAACATATTCCGAAATATTCTCGGGAATAAACTGTAATCCCTGAACAATAATCCATCCGATCATATATCCCAGCGCTCCGCCGATTCCCACCACGAAAAACGT
>PWTU01000547.1 GCA_003562775.1 Ignavibacteriales bacterium | reverse complement strand
TAAATATCAATATAATCTTCGTGCGAAAGATATTCGTCCCATTAGATATTGTTACAATCTCATATATCTAATCGGTATTATCTAAACTTTATTTATCTATTTGGTTTATTATATATAGCTGGTAACTACTCAGTGAATTATTAGCTTATAAAATAAAGGGTTACCCATTGCTTCTTAAAGTACAACTTTATATCTTGTGTTCGTGAAAATAATAACACAAACACGAGAAGAATTAATTGAACTCTGCCGCAATGAACCAGAAAAGGCGGCAGATATTATGCTTGCTTTACAGGCAGCTATTGACCGCTTGGAAGAACGAATTCAAAAATTAGAAGAACAACTGAAGAAAGACAGCCATAACAGTCATAAGCCGCCCTCAAGCGATGAATACAAACGAAAAACTAAAACTTCTCGCTCAAAGAGTAAGCGTTCACGTGGTGGTCAAGAGGGACACCAAGGAACTACATTGAAAATGGTTGAAACACCACATCATACCATCACTCACCAATTGAAAACATGTAACCGCTGTGGCAGTTCGTTACGTCGAATCAAACCACTATCGTATACACGACGACAAGTTTTCGATATCCCTGAGCCAAAAGTCGAGGTCACCGAACACCAATGTGAAGTAAAACAATGTCCCCGATGTGGAACAACCACTACCGCACGTTTTCCCGATGGACTGACCAAAGCAGTGCAATATGGGAAAAATCTAAAAAGCATTGCTATGTATCTTAAACAGTATCAATTGCTTCCGAGTGATCGCCTTCAAGAGACATTGCGTGATTTATTCGGGTGTTCACTCTCAGAGGGTACTTTCTTTAATTGGGACAAAGAACTCTACGTTGCCCTCGAAACCCACCAACAGCATGTTAAAGAACAATTGCACACTGCACCCGTTCTTCATGTGGACGAAACAGGATTACTGTGCGAACAAAAATTACATTGGCTGCATGTCGTATCGACAGCAAATCTCAGCTATTACCTTCAGCATCCAAAACGAGGTACAGAAGCAATGGATGCTATTGGTATTCTGCCCAACTATCAGGGCATTGCTGTACATGATTTCTGGAAATCGTATTTTTCCTATCAATGCGGTCACAGTCTATGCAATGCGCATCTGCTCCGTGAGCTTGAGTTTGTCGCAGAAACCACCCATCAAAGATGGCCAAAGCAATTTCAGAATCTCCTTCGTAATATGCACACACTCGTAGAAAAAGCAAAACAAAAAGGTCTTTCTACACTCCAGTCACGAAAAATCAAGTATTATGAGCGTCGGTATACGATACTTTTGTCTAAGGCACTGCGTGCCAATCCTCGGCAACGAGGTTCACCTAACCGACGAGGAAGAAAAAAGCAGACACCTGTACGCAATCTGGTTGAACGGTTACGAGACCATCGGATATCTATTTTGCGGTTCATTCACGATTTTAGAGTACCGTTCACAAACAATCAGGCTGAACGTGATCTTCGGATGATGAAGGTGAAATTAAAAATCTCAGGAACCTTCCGAAGTCAACATGGTGCTGACTGCTTTTGTCGTGTGCGCGGATACATCTCGACGGCTAAGAAAAATGGCATCTCTGCCTTTGAGGCATTAGTCCGTGCATTTAATGGTGATCCTTTTGTTCCTATATTAAAATACGCTGAGTAATTACGTTGACGATTCTTATTTTGACGAGCTTCCATGGCCCACCGGCTGGATGTGGGACGATGAACCGCACGCTTTTGTACCGCACATAAGTGCTCTCTCGATCAATAGTAATGTTGTCACAATTTCCGTTGAACGATCTCCCGATCCGTCGGGTCAATTGAGCGTTCAAGTTTCACCAAATACTTCTTATATTCAATATGATTTTCAATCCGAACAGGGAAATAGACCAACACAGCAGGAACTTCAAATAATACCTACGATAATGTCCGGCCAAAGTAAATTTATAATACAAGGCAATCCGGAAATAGTTCGTTTACCGAGAAAATTCAATGTTACTGTACGCGATCCTTCTTTGTTTACCGGAGTACTCTTTCAAGAAAAATTGCAGGTAAACGGAATGATCACCAACGGATCAGTTATTCGCGGCCATAAAGATTCTGACTCTGTTCCACTCATTCAGATCAATACGCCCATTGATTCCGTTCTTTATGCAATGAATAAATCGAGCGACAATCTTGCTGCGGAAACAACATGGAAAACGATAGCGGCTGAATTCTTCGGTGTACCCGGGACGGGTGACGGCGGGCGCAGGGCTGCGGAGTATGTTTTACAAAAACTCGGTTTAGATTATGCTCCGACGCGTTTAGCTGATGGATCCGGTGTTTCGTTTTACAATCTTATAACTCCCCGGATGCTGGCGGATTTGCTTTTCCGTATAAGCGAAGAGGAAAAACTGTTTAAACCTTTTTACAAAAGTCTTTCCATTCTCGGTTTTGACGGGACACTGATTGGAAGAGCGGTACATTCTCAAGCTCGCGGCAGGGTTCGCGCTAAAACCGGAACCCTTACCGGAGTAAGTACATTATCAGGGTATGTCGATACACTACACGATGAGAGACTAATAGTCGTGATGATGTTTCAAAATTTTACGCTGCCTTCAGGAAGATACCGACACATACAGGATGAAATCTGCGAGATACTCGTTCACTTCAACAGAGAAGCATCCATACTTACAATTTCCGGAAATCCGTCTATCGATGCCCGACAGGGATATTACGGACCTGAACACTTCCGTCAATATGATCCACATCTACTCTTCCATCAGAAATATCGACCCGTACATGATAATTATACGGTGCATTAATTGTAAACACAATCCGTTCCCGTCGATATTCAGGCCTCCATCCCCTTAGCTGCCGGGTTCTTGCGTGCTGTGTCCGTATAATAACATCATCCCCATCTTGCTCAAAGCGAAGTTCAAGGTTGTTAAGTGTACGGGCTGTTCCAAATACTTCCGCCTGTACACTGACTTCGTCATATTGCCATCCGCGGATAATAATATCGGCTGCCGATACATCCATACGCAAGGCGCCACCGGGAGTTACCTCATATGATTTTTCAATTACATGCACCTGCCCGAAAGCATGCAATGAAAATACAATTATAAATGCATGGAGATATACGGATAACAATCTATATTTATAAACTCGTCTCTTTCCCATTTCCACCCTACCGATTATTTATTGCTGATTTATTCTAATACTACCGCCGGAAGTTCTCAACACAATGTCCGGTCCACCATCACCAATTTTTCCTTCAATAGATGAGCCGGAAATAGACCCGACTACCGTAATAGGAAAATCTGTTGAAACACGCCCACCGGATGTTCGAGCCGAAATATTTGCATTAATCGATTCCCGTAAGTATACCGTTATACCCCCGCCTGATGTGCGGAGATTGATTCCTCTATTCTCACCGATATGCGATAATGTGATGCCACCCCCAGAGGTTCTCGCCTCTACACGAGCATCGATATCGGATAATCGAATCGGACCTCCGGAGGTATTCGCATCCAGAGCTCCGTATGCACCGTTCACCGAGATCGAGCCCCCGGAGGTCTTTAAAATAATGTCGCCTCTTAACAGGGTAACATTTATTCCGCCACCCGAAGTTCTGAGATTTATAGTACCGCTAAGTTCCTCTGCATTTATTCGACCACCGGAGGTACGGGCATCAATATCTCCATCGACTTTCTTTAATGAGAGTCCTCCGCCTGATGTTCGTATGTTTAAGTCATACTCGAAGGGAACCATAATTGAATATTTGATATTAAGCCCCCGTCCCCAATCTCCGAACCATGATCGCACCCGCGGTACCTGTGCCTGAATATTAACTTCGTCGGCAGACGACTCAATATAAAATTCAATGTCATCAACATATCGACTGCGCCCCGATACTTCTATCCGCAAATGAACCTCATCTTGTTCCCATCCCTCTACATCAACCCGCCCAACCCGTGTTTCAAGATTAAGTATTCCCCCCGGTTGAACCTCAAATGATTTTTCGATCACACGATCTGAAACTGCTGCATATGCTGTATTTGTCGGTTCCACTGCTCCCGAAAAACCAATAATCATCAGGACGTATGCTAACGTGACGATTACGAAACTTGCTGCTCGAACAATTAATTTCTTATTTCCCATTTGTGTTCCTCGCGATTAATTTGACGGTTAATTAAATATAAAAATCTTATTGGTAAAATAATACAACAATTGTACTAAAGATTTATACGGATAACGAGGACCGAAGTTACGTTGCACTCTACTGTTTTGATGTTGTAATTAGCTCGGTTTTTCGTTATTATTTAAGAATGTACATATTTTGCCATTATCCGGATATTAAATGAGATTCATCATTCTGAATATTTCCTTATTGCTATTATTAACCGGATGCAGTAACGATCGGCCTGAGCGTGTAGAAAGCCCCATTGAGCTCAAAGATCAGGAAGAGATTTATATACCTGAATTTGATAAAGAACAGGCATTTAATTATTTAATAGCCCAAACTGAATTCGGGCCCCGTAATCCCGGGTCAGTCGGACATCAACAATGTTTGCAATATCTCACCTTTGAATTGCAAAAGTACGCCGACGCTGTTAATCAACAAAGTTTTCGTCATACCGGGTACGGCGGGCGGTCGTATAGAATGACCAATATTATTGCCTCCTTTAACTTAGAATCGACAAACCGAATTCTCCTCGGCGCTCACTGGGATACACGCCCCCGTGCGGAGCATGATCCTGATCCGGATCGCAGGGATGAACCGATACTTGGGGCAAATGACGGAGCGAGCGGTGTTGCGGTTCTGCTCGAGATCGCGAGACTGTTGAGTAAACATCCTCCATCAATAGGTGTGGATATAATTTTATTCGATGGCGAAGATTACGGGCGCGAAGGAGATCTTGATCAGTATTGTTTAGGAGCAAAACATTTTGCCCGAAACATGCCTTCGGGATTCAGACCCCGTTTCGGAATAATTGTAGATATGGTAGGAGACAAAGAAGCACGTTTTCCAAGAGAAAGGAACTCCTTACAACATGCACCATGGGTGGTGGATTTAATCTGGAACACGGCGCGTAATCTCAACATCTATCAATTCGAAAACCGTCAAGGCGGTCCGATTTATGACGATCATGTACCGCTCAACGAAGCCGGTATACCAACGGCGCTCATTATCGATTCTGATCTCATCGGATATGATGATCCGGACGAACGGAGAGGATACTGGCATACTACTATGGATACTCCCGAACAATGCAGCCCCGAAAGTCTGGGAGCAGTCGGCAGAGTTTTAACAGAAATTATATACCGGCAGGCAACATAACGGTCAATGATTTACAAAGAATTGATCCTCTATATCGACGATCCGTTGCGGGAAGATTTTATTGCTGAGTTATTAATGCTCAATTTCGAGAGCTTTTCGGAAAACGACGACGCTTTGTTTGCATATATTCCCGCGAACAGATGGTCTGTATCGCTTCTCAATGACATTAACAGCCGCTTGAGGCATCGCCAACAAACGGGGCGCTTAAAAACATATCGATACGAAGTTAATGATATCTATCCGCAAAACTGGCAGGAGCAGTGGGAACGCACCATTACCCCCATTCACATCGGAAAACGTGTAATCATTCATCCGTCATGGCAATCGGCAAATACAACGCGTGACAGTGTGAATGTGATAATCGATCCGAAGATGTCGTTCGGAACGGGACACCACGAAACAACACAGATGATGATTGAGTTGATCGAAGAATATTGCACACCGGAAATGGAAGTTCTTGATGTGGGAACAGGAACGGGAATCTTGTCGATAATTGCTGCAAAATTGGGAGCATCCTGTGTTATCGGCATAGATAACGACCCTGATTCTATCGCCGACGCACAGGAAAATTGTGAGTTAAATAAAATACACGGTATCATTCGGCTGTATCTTGGGAATCCAGAAGATATTCATGAAATTTCGAATGAAACGTTTTCTATGGTACTTGCAAACATCGAACGAAAAGTTATCTTAGGTAAATTCGACTTTCTTACAAACCGCTTACGCAATGATGGATTTCTATTGCTTTCGGGTTTACTTCAGGAAGACTACTCCCGAATTGAAACAGCATGGAAAATGAATAATTTATCGCATTTAAAAACATTAAAAAGAACATCACAAACTTCGGATACCTGGTTAACAGTAGCATTACAAAAATGAATCGTTTCGCATCAATCGATATCGGAACAAACACAGTGCTCATGGTCATCGCCGATGTGACGGATGACGGAAAGCTCATACCGGTCTCTGATGATCAGAGGACTCCCCGGCTTGGGAAAGGTGTAGATGCAAATGGTTTCATATCGAAAGAATCACTTCACCGTGTGCTTAATACATTGCACGAATATAAAAAAAAAGCAGAATCATTTAACGCGTCAAAAATATTTGCCTGCGGCACGAGTGCGCTTCGTGATGCACTCAATCGGGATGAAGTTATCCTGCAGATAAAGAATGAAACGGGAATAAATGTGGATATTATCAGTGGCGAGCAGGAAGCGGAATATACGTATTTCGGTGCACTCTCCGGTTTTAGTGCATTAACGGGTATTACCGGTGTGCTGGATATCGGTGGCGGCAGTACGGAACTTATAATCGGTAACAACTATTCGGTGAAGTCGAGATGGAGTATTGATGTAGGGTGTGTCCGTTTAACTGAACGATATTTTTCCACACTCCCCCCCTCTCAAGAAAAAATAATTGCTGCTACGAGATACGTGAGATCTACTATTTCCAGAGCGATACCGGAACACGGAATTGAGAAATTAATCGGAGTTGCCGGAACCGTAACAACTCTTGCAGCAATAGACAGAGAACTTCAGGAATTTTCAGCCCAATTAATTAACAGGCATATACTTACAAGCAATAGAATTGATGAGATCTATAACACCTATATACGATTTACACTTGACGAAATGAAAGCTGTTCGGCAGATTATACCGGGAAGAGAAGATATTCTTCTCGCAGGTATTGCTATTCTAAGAGTTTATCTCTCAATTCTCGGTCTAAATTCTATTACCGTCAGCACCCGCGGTCTAAGATATGGTCAACTACTTGCCAAAATAGCAAGATAACGTCGTTCTATTAAACGAAAATTTGCAATTCTTGCAATAAATCATTAAATTATAGTATTTTATACCGGAACTACACGGATAAAGATGTCAAAATCTCTCAGCATTCTATACATATCCAGCGAGGTCGAACCTTTCGCTAAAACCGGCGGTTTAGCAGACGTCGCCGGTGCTTTTCCGCAATTGATACGAGAATTTGGGCATGATATTCGAATTTTATTGCCTAAATACGGTTTTGTGGGAGAGAGGAAATTTAACATTTACGATGTAATTCGATTAAGAGATATACCGGTTCCCGTTGGAAACAAAACCGAATTAGCCAGCATAAAAAGCTCGTTTATTGCTAACCAGAGAATTAAAGTACAAGTCTACTTTTTCGATCTCCCCAAATATTTTAATCGTCCGGGCATTTATTATGCCCCGGACTCAAAAAAAGATTACCCGGATAATGATGAACGTTTCATCGCTTTTTGCCGCGGCGCACTCGAAACTCTGAAACGGCTTGGTTGGAAACCCGACATCATTCATTGTAATGACTGGCAGACGGGGTTGATACCTGCATATTTAAAAACGGTATATAAGGATGATCCGTTTTTCAATAAGGTCAGGAGCGTATTCACGATTCATAATCTCGCCTATCAGGGCGTGTCTCCGATATCTTCATTTGAAAAGACTGGTTTGCCTAAAGAGATATGTAACGAAGAGTCCGGGATCATAACCGGCGATTCGATAAATTTTATGAAAGCGGGGATTCAGTTTGCAGATGTTTTAACAACCGTAAGTAAGCGATATGCAAAAGAGATAAGCACAAGTGATGAATATGGCTGCGGGTTAAAGGATTTATTAAAAAAACGCCGAAAAGACTTGTACGGAATATTAAACGGCGCCGATTATTCGGTTTGGGATCCTTCTGTGGATGAACTCATTCCACACCAATATACAAGTAGAACGATTCAGGAAAAGAAGGAAAATAAGCGCGCCCTGTTACAGGCATTTAAACTACCTACCGATGATGATGTTCCTCTAATCGGGATCATATCACGTCTCGTTGATCAGAAGGGATTTGATTTAATCGAAGAAATTGCAGACGATCTGATAAAGCGGGAATTAAAACTTGTTATTCTCGGTACCGGGGAACGTCGATACCATACTTTTCTGTCTGAACTTTCCTCAAAATATCCCGGGAAAGTAGGGGTGAAATTGACGTATGATAATACACTTGCTCATCTCATTGAGGCGGGCAGCGATATGTTCCTGATGCCGTCGCGTTACGAACCGTGCGGATTAAATCAAATATACAGTATGCGCTACGGTACTCTTCCGATAGTCCGCGCCACGGGTGGTCTTGACGATACCGTCGTAGATATTGACTCGAAAAACGGAAAAGGAACCGGCTTCAAGTTTGAACAGTATGACGGCAAGGCATTGTTAAAGGCGATTGAACGGGCATTAAAGTATTATCGGGATGAAAAAACGTGGCACCGAACCGTAAAAAACGCTATGGAACAGGATTTTTCATGGAAACAATCGGCGAAAGAGTATATAGCGTTGTATAAAAAGATTTTAAAAAAATAATGCAGTGCTTGAATCCTTGTTTGTTTCTTGACAGAGATGGGACGATCAACATTGAAAAAAATTTCATTAAAGATCCGGAGGATGTCGAATTAATACCCGGTGCAGCATTGGCAATCCGTGATGCAAATGAACTTGGATTGAAGGTGATTGTTGTATCCAATCAATCCGGTATTGCCCGCGGCATCCTAACAGAGGATAATGTAAAAAAAGTAAACAAACGGTTGATTGAACTTCTGAGTGACGAAGGTGCATTGGTCGATGATATATATTATTGCCCGCACGAAGCCGTTTCAGAAAACGGTTGCAGTTGTCGAAAACCTAATTCCGGTATGTTTGAAAGGGCAAGAACTGAACACGGCATTGATTTTAGGTGTTCTATAATGGTTGGAGACAGAATGAGCGATATTGAAGCCGGAAAACGTATCGGCGCAAAAACTGTCCTGGTGCTAACCGGCTATGGCGCTGATCTCCAAAATAGCTGGGACAAAAAACCCAAAGATATTGATATTGTCGTCCCAACTTTATATGATAGTATGAAGTATATTCGAGAAGTGGTTAATAAGTGGAAACAAATTAGAAAGGATGAGAGATAGCTGCGTGAAAATTACCTCAATAGTTATCTGGTCTGTTATTGTAATTATGATGATCACCGCCGGTTGTGATGAACAGCCGGTATCTGTAGGAGAAGGGATCTTGCCGGAAGAGGATTTTATCGAAATCGATACACTCATAGTATATGCGGTTGAATCATTTTCATACGAGTTCCCTATTGTCACAAGTGGTGCTCAGAATATATTTGCTGGTGAGACAAGCGAACATAGAATAGAGAGTATCTTTCGTTTTACCGTTCCGTTAACCGATCGGGGAATTACTCCCGACACGGTCCAAAACGCTGAAGTTTTCGAAGCTTCGTTGATATTGCAGCCGTCATATCACTTAGGGGATTCTGCCGAAGTGATACCGCTATATCTTCACGAAGTTATCAGCGGATGGTCGACCGCTGACTTTAATAAGCACGTGTATGAGGGCGTGAGTCATAAAAAAGAGGCGTTTACTGAAACCTTGACTATGTTGGGTGATACGAATGCGACAATCTTCACTCTCCCTCGCGATCTCATGCTGAAATGGGCGCAATTAGGTGATCAATCGATAATATCACCGGGAGTAATTATCAGGAGCGATGAAACCGCAAACGGTGTTGTCGGATTTCATGGACGTGCCGGCGATCACGAACCTGAACTGCGCATTATTTACGGAACCGAGGGAGCACAGGATACCTTATTGTTTACACAAACCGTCAGGGCATTTGCAGGATATCTTAAAAAGGATTTAGATCTTCAAAACAATATAGTCGTACAAGCCGGTGTTTCAACACGTTCGGTCGTGCAATTTGATATCAGTGAAGTCCCGGGCGGTGCATTAATTCATAATGCTGAACTTGCATTAACCAGAAATCCGGAGTTCAGTATATCCCATCCGGAAATTGGTGATTCATTATTTGTCCATCGGCTTTTCGATGAAAACAAATTAACGTTCGATTTAACTGAGCGCGCTCGATTTTCCATCACTGAAACCGATACGGCTGTTTTCTATAAAGCACTGGTGGGTGATTTTGTACAAAAATGGGTAACCGTCGAAGAAAACAAAGGTTTCGTCCTCCGGGATAATAGTGAAACACTTGGGCTTCATCGGGCGTCTTTCTATACAGAGGCGACAGATAATGCAGCGAAAAGACCACGGTTAAAAATAATTTATTCACGTATGTAACCGGGAGAGAAGTAAAAATATGCAGGTATGCAGAGTCATAATAGCAATGATCGTAGTAACACTTACAGCCGAATTATTATCCGGATCGACCGGAACCACATATTCCCGATTCGGAATTGGCGAACGATTACATTTAGCCGGCGTCCGGTCTATCGGTATGGGAGGTGTGTCAATAGCCCTTCGTGAGGGGTATAATGTGAATATTGCTAATCCTGCAAGTTGGGGTGATATACCGGTTGTTCAATTTAACGGATCGATGTATTATGAAAATATATTTTCGGATGATGGAGTAAATACCGGAGGGATAGGAACCGGAAGCATAAACAGCGCAATGCTCGGTCTGCCAATAATGCCATCCCGCGGAGTGACCGTGTCTATAGGATTTGCTCCAATGACGCGTGTGGGATACAATATCGAGACACAACGTAATATCGAAGATGGGTTTCAGTCAACAACTCATACGGGAAATGGCGGTATAACGAACCTGATTGCAGGGGCGTCCTATCGATTTAACCGGAATTTCTCAGTCGGTGCAATGGCGCTGTACCGCATGGGCATTTTAAATTACGAGTGGAGCACCCGGTATTCAATTCCCGGTTATGGATCGGGTTCCACATTTCGTGAACTTGATATCGGCGGTGTCGCCGGTCAATTCGGCTTATTGTATAGCGGTTTATTAGCTCAAAGGCGCGAAGGTGAAACCGGCCCGTTGACGATCGGTGTTATTTTCACAACACCAGCACGCTTGAATGTTGAAGAGGAATTTAAGATCGTGTATCAAACGGGCATTGATACGACAACAGTAAGAACCGGTACAATTCAATTACCGTATACGATCGGTGTCGGCGTCGGGTACAAAATCGATCAAAGAAATTTAATTGCAGTGGACGCCCGGTACGAACCGTGGGATGATTTTCGAAAATTCGGAGAGCCGGATTCTCAATTACGAAACTCCACACGTCTCGGAGTGGGCTGGGAACGGCAAGGCAGATTCGATGAAGTCGGTGCGGGATTCTTAAATCGAACGACATTTAGACTGGGCTTGCTTTATAATGCGTCGTATTTTAACCTAAGGAACACGCCCATTAACGAAACATTTGTTACCTTCGGAATGGGAATTCCTGTCAGTGGTAGTGCTGTTTTAGATATAGGTGCACAATTTGGCGTACGGGGTACAACCGATAACAATCTTCAGCGGGATACTCTGTTCAGAATATATTTTTCGTTGAACATGTTTGAGAGATGGTTTGTGCCGCCAAGGATCGAATAATAATACATTCAGTATATTTACTTATTATTACATGAGGTGGTAGCCGTGAAAACTTTATTTTTTTCATTCTGCTCGCTTATTCTCATATCATTGGGAATACCCTTATTTGCATCGGCAGCGGTGTATGCGGATACAACACAGGTCGATATGCAGCAAGTATTCATAAACTATAGTCTCTTTAATGAAGATTATAGAAATGGTTACTATGAGCGTGCTATCCCCTATGGATGGAAGGTAATGGAACTCCATCCTACAAGATTCAGGGCGCTGTATGGCAATCTTGCCGATTCGTACCGGCAACTATATCTGCAAACTAATGACCCGGAAAAACAAAAAGCATATGCCGATACGATCATATATATATTCCAGAGAGGAATAGAACATTTGCCGGATCGTGCAGACATTTATTATCTACAAAAAGCATTTTTCTATGACAACTACTATTCGCCGCCGCGTATAGAAGACGCAATTAGAGCATATGAAAAAGCAGTCAAACTCGATTTCGAAAATATAGAATTTCAATATATCGATCGTCTCGGTAATTTGTATACGGATAATCGTAGTCCGGATAACGACTATGAACAACGCGCGGTAGAATTATATCAGCGTTATTTAACCGATCGCGACCCGGACAGTGCGACAGCTCTTGAAAGATTACGCAGGTTAATACGCGATCCGCAAGAACTTATACGACTTGCAGAGGAAACACTGCGAACCGATCCCGATAATCCTGCAAATATCTGGAGTCTCATCCAGGCATATAATGCTGCTCAGGAATATCAAAAATCTATTCCCTATGTCGAGAAATTAATCGAGAAGAACCCTGATTCGGAGACATACTGGAACGAGTTAGCACGGTTATACGAACGTACAAATCAAACCCGTGAAGTCATTCGCGTATACGGTCAATTGGCACGCTTAAAACCGGATGACCATGAAATACCGCTAAAAATTGCTCAATCGTATCGTCAACTTGGTAATCACCGGCAGGCACGCGAATATGCAAGGCGAGCACAACGTATGGCACCCAATTGGGGTGAACCGTTAATTGAAGTTGCAACTATCTATGAAGAGGTAATTGAAAAGTGTGTTGTCAATACGAAGGGCGGTTGGGCAAATATGCAACTCGAAGACAGGGTTATGTACAAACTTGCACAGGAATATTATCAACGCGCTGCACAGGTCGATCAAAGAGTTGCAACACGTTCCCGTGAACGCGCACAGTTTTTAAATAACCTTGTACCGCAGGATGAGGATTACTTTTTCAACCGTGAGCTTATAAATAACGGCAGGATCCGTATATTCGGTGATTGTTATGAATGGATCCGCGAAGAAATAACCGTACCGGCATCATTCCGGTAGAGGATATATGATAGCGCTCGCAAGCGATCATGCCGGTTTCCACTTGAAAGAAGAAATAAAAAAGCTATTGGAAACCCGCGGTATAGAATTTAAAGACTTTGGTTCATATTCCGATAAACGTTCCGACTATCCGGATTTTGCACATGCCGCATCGTCGGCAATTTCTCGCGGCGAATGTGACCGGGGCATTTTGGTATGCGGTACCGGTGTCGGAGTTGGTATTGTAGCAAATAAACATACCGGCGTTCGAGCCGCGATGTGCCAGATTCCCGAAGCTGCCCGCCTCTCCCGATTACATAACGATGCAAATGTCCTGGCTATCGGCGGACGTTTGCTGAATTGGGAAACGGCACGAACAATCGTCGAGGTTTTTTTAGACACCGAATTTGAAGGCGGCCGGCATATCGGCCGACTTGACAAAATTCATAAACTTACCAATCTTTAATCTAAAAATATATAAACATATATTATAAGGATGAAACAGTGCAGCACGTTCAGATACAAGATGCAGAAGTTTTTAACACTATAGAAAAGGAATACGATCGTCAAAATACGACACTTGAATTGATCGCTTCGGAAAATTTCGTAAGTCAGGCAGTTCTCGAAGCATCGGGACAGGTTATGACAAACAAATATGCAGAAGGATATCCGGGTAAACGATATTATGGCGGCTGTGAATTTGTCGATGAAGTTGAAAATATTGCGCGAGACAGGGCAAAGAAATTATTCGACGCAGAATATGCCAACGTGCAACCACATTCGGGCTCGCAAGCTAACATGGCAGTATATTTCACACTGGTTAAACCGGGCGACACGGTGATGGGAATGGACTTATCTCATGGCGGGCATTTAACGCATGGATCGCCGGTGAATTTCTCCGGAAAAATGTACCGTATAGTTTCTTACGGCGTCGATAGAAAAACGGGAAAAATAGATTATGATCAGGTAAAGGATATAGCAGAAAGAGAAAAGCCAAAACTGATTATTACGGGCGCAAGCGCATATTCGCGTGACATCAACTTTAAAGCGTTCCGCGAAATTGCAGATAAAGTCGGCGCTTTTTTAATGGCTGATATAGCCCATCCCGCCGGTTTGATTGCGGCAAAATTACTCTCCACACCTCTTCCCTACTGCGATGCCGTTACCTCGACGACTCATAAAACACTGCGCGGCCCGCGCGGTGGTTTATTACTTGTCGGTAAAGATAAAGAAAATATGCTCGGAATAACCGCACCAAAAAGCGGTCGATTGAAGAGGATGTCACAACTTTTCGATAGTAATGTTATGCCCGGTATTCAAGGCGGACCGTTTATGCATATAATTGCAGCGAAAGCGGTAGCATTCGGAGAAGCATTGCAACCGGATTTTAAAGAGTATGCACGACAAGTTATCCGGAATGCTCAAACCCTTGCACAAGAACTAATAAACCTGGGATTTGATGTCGTCTCGGGTGGCACCGATAACCATCTTATGCTTGTCGATTTAAGATCAAAGGATATTAACGGTAAAGATGCCGAAAACATCCTTGAACTTGCAGGTATCACAGTAAATAAAAACATGGTTCCTTTCGACGATAAATCACCTTTTGTGACAAGCGGCATACGAATAGGCACCGCAGCTATGACGACACGTGGTATGAAAGAGGAAGAGATGAAAATAATTGCTGGCTATATTGACCGTGTTATTACCAATAAGACCAGCGAAGCTGAATGGAAAACAGTGAAAAAAGAAATAAACGAATTGTGCAGCAAATTTCCGATATACGGTGATCAATTTGAAACCAATAAAGTAGAATAATCCACCCTATGGAAGGCGAGCAGGAAACAAATCAATATACAGACACGATAGACCAGGAAACTCAGGAAACAAATAAGAAGGAGAAGAAAAGGGAGATGCACTTCCTCGACCATCTCGAGGAACTCCGGTGGCGGATCATTAAAGCACTTGGCGGAATTGTCGTTGCAGCTATCTTTTGTGCAATAATAGCACCGTGGTTAGTCGAGGATGTCTTGTTACGGCCGGTTTTACAAGCAACCCCTCCACTCGCGTTAATTAACCTTAAGCCATACGGAAAAGTGCTGGTATATATGCAGGTGGTATTGCTGGGTGGTTTTATTCTCAGTATTCCGATTATATTATATCAGTTTTGGAAATTTATCGAACCCGGCTTATATCCTCACGAACGGCGGTATATTTTCTGGATCGTTGCATTTTCGTCGCTCTGCTTTTTTCTCGGGGTTGCATTCTCCTACTTTATTTTACTCCCGATTACACTTCAATTTTTTGCAGGATTTGGAACCACTGCAATAGAAAACACAATTGCAATCAATGAATATATGAGCTTCGTATTGCGAATGATGCTTGCGTCCGGTCTTGTATTCGAGATGCCTATGGTTTCGTTTTTCTTATCCCGGCTCGGCATTCTGACACCTGCATTTATGCGTCATTACCGGCGGCATGCATATACGGTACTCCTCATTATTGCAGCGCTCATAACACCGGCCGATATAGTCAGTATGGCAATACTTGCGATTCCATTGCTTCTATTATATGAATTCAGTATATTGATTTCGCGTATTGCTATGAAAAAGCGCGAAATAGCCCAGGAAATGCCCGCCTGATTTTACCGAAATTAAGTAATTATGTAATTATAGGTCTGGTCTGTGAATATAAAAGATATAAGTAAACCTATTCAAGAAGAATTAAAATCTTTCGGGAAACATTTTAAAACCGAGATGCGATCCCGTGTCGGATTAGTCGATACGGTCGCCCGTTACATCGCACACCAAAAAGGCAAAAAAATACGCCCGATACTTGTATTTCTTGCCGCTAAATTAACCGGTGAGGTGAACAAACGTACCTATCGCGCGGCAACGCTCGTGGAAATTTTACATACCGCAACACTCGTACACGACGACGTCGTCGATCAATCGGATACTCGCAGAGGTCTTCCATCAATTAACCGTATATGGAAAAATAAAGTCGCCGTACTGATGGGAGACTATTTCCTTGCACGGGGTTTGCTCATTGCTCTGGATAAAGACGAGTTTTACTTTTTAAAGATAATCTCGGATGCAGTGAAACGGATGAGCGAAGCAGAGCTGTTACAAATTCAGAAAAGTAAAACATACGACATTACAGAAGAAACTTATTTCAAGATCATCTCGGGTAAAACAGCATCTTTGATCGGAACATGCTGTGAACTTGGCGCAGCAAGCGTAACGGACAATAAAATAGAATGGCAGCGTCTGCGAGATTTCGGCGAAGATCTCGGCATAGCATTTCAAATTCGCGATGATATGCTTGATTTTATAGGTCGGTCAAAAATTACCGGGAAACCGACAGGAATCGACATGAAAGAGAAGAAGTTTACCCTCCCACTAATATATTCGCTAAAACAGTCGGATCGAAAAAGTTCACGACAAATTATTCGAATAATTAAAAACGGTGCTTCAAGAAAAGAAATCGACTATGTCATTGACTTTGTTCAGGATAAAGGGGGATTAGAGTATGCATATAATAAAGCGACCGATTATGCACAACGCGCACTTGATCGAATCAAAGACCTCCCCGAATCCCCCGCAAAAGAAGCAATAACAAACCTCGTCACATTTGCCGTAGAGCGTACAAAATAAAATTATTTTTTCTTTCCTTTTGGCAATTTAATCTTTTTTTTCTGAGTATCGGGGACCTCCGGCATTTCTCTGCTGCGAACGGTTAATACCGGGCAGTGTGCTTTTCGTACGACCCGCTCTGCCGTACTTCCGAATAATATCTGCTCGATTCCCGAGTGACCGTGCGTTGCCATTATGATCAAATCGATGTTTTCCTCTTTTGCCGCGGTAATGATCTCAATAAACGGCTTCCCAACTCTGACCATTACCGAGGAGCGGGCGCGGCGTTTCGTCTCTTTATCAGCCAGTTTGTTCAGTTCAGCGATTGCTTTGCTTCGAAGTTCATCTTCGATAGACGGAATACCGACCTGTCCGAAATTAAAGTCTGCCGGATATATTGCCGGTTCGACAACGTGAAGCAGTATAAGTTCCGCTTTAAATTTACGCGCAAACGGCACGGCGAATTGCAGCGCCTCTTTCGAATACGATGAAAAATCGATCGGGACAAGAATGCGATCAATAGTTACCATAGCATTACCCCTGTATTTTATAGTGTCTGTAATTAATATTTTACAACCAGGTTAACCATTGATACGTATTGTTGCCATTTCCGGTAATATCGAAAAACCGGGATTGTATTAACCGTGTCAGAGCGCCCGGTTTTCCGTTTGCGATACGTATCCTGTCAACCGACTTTACCGGCGTGATTTCCGCAGCGGTACCGGTAAAGAATACCTCATCAGCAGTATATATGAATTCCCGTGGTATATTTTCTTCACGAATTTTAATGCCTTCATCGAATGCAAGTTGTTGTACTACCGAACGGGTTATACCCGGTAAAATACCCGATGAGAGCGGCGGAGTATACAAAACACCTTTTTTAACAATAAAAATATTCTCCCCACTCCCTTCACATATATTGCCGTTAACATCGAGTACAAGTCCTTCGGCATATCCATTTTCAATGGCTTCCATTTTAATAAGCTGAGCATTCATATAATTTCCGCCGGCTTTCGACATTCCGGGAAGCGTACTCCCGCTAAAACGCCGCCAGCTTGATGTCATAATATCAATCCCGTTATCAATTGAATCTTTCCCCAGATAGCTCCCCCATTCCCACACGGCAATCACGGTCTCGACCGGGCATTTTAACGGATATACACCAAGTTCACTAAATCCGCGGAATACCACCAGGCGTATATAACAACTTTCCAATTTATTTGCTTTAATAAGCTTTATGACAGCATCGAAAAGTTGATCTATTGAGTATGGAATTTCCGCACGATATATTTTGGTTGATTCATAGAGCCGTTCGAGATGTGTCTGCAATTGAAAAATTGCGCTTCCCTTTTTTGTTTTATAACAGCGAATTCCCTCGAACCATGACGAGCCATAATGAACAACGTGTGAGAGAACATGTATATTTGCTTTTTCCCAGGCAATTAAATTGCCGTTCATCCAAATAAATTCAGTTTTTTTCAAATCGTAACGTTCCTCTTATAACGGTGACTCGTACAATCCGTATGTCTTATATCTCTCTGCATTCAGAAATTCGGCCGCACGGTTCATCATAACATTATTGTCAAGTACCCAACCCGCTTCCCCATGATAATAACCATTTTTTATTCCTCTTATTGCGGTTTCATAGAAAAGCAATGCTCCGGCACTGCTCCGTTGGTATTTAAGAACAACACCAAGTACAATGATACGAATAAAATTAATCTTTTTCTTGTTCCACAACAGACGAATGGCGCCGGGTAGTAACCTGCCTTTTTTATTGTGTATCAGTATTTGGTTTATGTCCGGAAGCGACAATGTAAAACCGATGGGTTCGCCTTCTTTTTCTGCAAATAAAACTATTCGAGGATCGACGACCTGTTTTAAACTATCTGCAAGGTGATCAAATTCTTCATCGGTCATCGGTACAAATCCCCAGTTTTTCGACCAGGCATTATTGTAAACTGTTTTTACCCGCTGAAGCTCTGCCTTAAAATCCTTCATATTCAGTTGTCGCAAAGTAAAAGATTCACGTTCTTTAAGTTTTTCCATTACCCTTGGCAGTTTACCGCTCATGACCTGATTTTCTTCGACATAATAGCTGTATAAATTCTTAATCTTCTGTAATCCGGCGCCGGTAACCAAGGCGTCGTAATATTCCGGATTATACGGCATCATAATGGCGGGCGGCTTGTCGAATCCATCGATAAGAATTCCGACATCATCGTTAGTCGACGGATTGACCGGACCGCGAATCGCATCGACGCCTTTTTCAGTCAACCATTCTTTTGCTTTCTCCATTAGCGCAGTTGCAACATTCTGGTCGTTTATCGATTCGAAAAATCCGAAGAAACCGATATTTTCCTCGTGAAATGCATTATGATTATGGTTTATAATTGCGGCAATTCTACCGACGATCTCTTTATTCCGGTACGCCAGGTATAATTGAATTTCAGCATGCCGGTAAAAAGGATTTTTTTTCGTATCGAGAATCATGCGGCGGTCGATAAGCAACGGGGGAACCCAGTTTGGGTAGTTTCGGTATAACGGCCAAACCATTTTTATAAACAATTCACGTTCCCGTTTTGATTGAACGGGAACAATCGTGATAGAGCCGGGAGTAGTAACCATTGTAGTATATATTCCTCCTGTTATCCAAAAAGCCACGAGCGACTGTACGTCAAACCGTGGCTTTTATCTGGTAGTTAAATTATAGCTGTCTGATCCGTTAAGATATTACACCAAGTTCTTTACCGATTTTTCCGAATATGTCAATAATCTTATCGAGATGCTCATCCTCGTGCGTGGCCATATAGCTTGTTCTGAGCATCTGCATACCTTGCGGTACCCCCGGACTTATGAACGCATTGACAAATACTCCGGCATCGAACAATTTTCGCCAGAATATGAATGTATTCATATCGTCGCCGATAATGACAGGAACAACGCCGGTCTGCCCGTCGATAATTCTGAAACCAAGGTCTTTGAATCCTTTTCTCATCTTGTCACAATTTTTTATTAGTTTCTCGATGAGCTGCGGATTTTCAAGTAATATATCGAGCGCAGCTATGGCAGCAGCGACGGCTGCGGGAGTGGGACTTGCAGAAAATATCAATGCCGGGGCATGGTGTTTAATATAATTGATGACCGCGCGTTCTCCGACGACAAAGCCGCCGAGAGATGCAAATGTTTTGCTGAAAGTACCCATCGTCATATCCACCTCATCTTCAAGTTTGAAGTGGCTTGCAGTGCCGCGTCCTCCCTCCCCAATAACACCGACTGAGTGGGCATCATCGACGAGAATGCGGGCATTGTTTTCTTTCGCTATGCGAACAAGTTCCGGAAGATCGACAATTTCGCCGGTGGTACTGAAAACACCGTCTGTTACGATCAGCTTTCCTTTTTCTTTCGGAACCTGGTTTATTACCCTCTCGAGATCGCTCATATTATTATGCTTATAACGGATTATATCCGCAAAAGCGCCTTTCGCCATAAGATTTCCGGCTACTATACAAGCATGGTTATCCCGGTCGGAAACGACATATTCACCTTTCTGAACAAGCGTCGGAATGATTCCCTGTGCAGTCTGGTATCCTGTACTAAACAATAAACAGTCTTCTTTGCCGAAATATTCTGCAAGGCGGCGTTCTAATTCGTTATGCAGGTCGAGCGTTCCGGTAAGATATCGAGATCCTGAACACCCTGTTCCATATTTTTCTACTGCCTGAATGGCTGCTTCTTTTACCCGCGGGTCTGCTGTGAGTCCAAGGTAATTATTGGATCCTGCCATAATAATTTTTCTACCTTCGATTTGAACCTCAGGACCTTCGTTCTCTTCAATGGGTCTGAAATACGGATAATATCCTAATGCTTTAACTTCGTCTGCTCTCTTAAAATTGTAACATTTAGTAAATAAATCCACGTATTGCCTCCAAAATAATTATTCGATCCGATTCAATGTCGTAGTATTATTTATAGAAATGAACATTGATATGGTTAAGAATGGAATGTCGAGTATTAATTAACTAATTTACATTAAACGAACGTAACTGTTCATTTGCTATTGCATAATTTTTTTAATATACTTTAATCCCTCACAAAAGTCAACCGTAACAGTGACCAGATTTGGAAGTTTTTAATGACAATACTTGTAACAGACGGAACCGGGTTTATTGGCAGTCACGTCGTGGATGTCTT
>PWTU01000265.1 GCA_003562775.1 Ignavibacteriales bacterium | reverse complement strand
TTCTGTACAGTTCGTTTCCTTGATTAATTCGGAAATATTTTTTACGTTGATAATGATCCCAATCAAATCACTAAAGGGACATTAAAATAGACGGGAAAATATGAACTGACACTGAAGATTCAGCGAAAAGGGTGAGGGGGAACTTTTGATACCCTGAACTCTTAAATTTAGCTGATCTACCTTACAAATGATTCGAGACCCCATGTGAAAACACGTTGACGTGTCGGGGGAAGGGGTTTAGAAACAATTCCATACACAAAGACTTTAGATTTCTGTTAATAATCCATCTCATTCATTCCTACCAATCGCCGTCATCATGGATTTTTCAGAAATAATGGTTCCTGTTCTTTACCTCTGCCCTCAATGTGAAAACCCGTTGATTAAAGATTGATACGTAACGACTGCAAGAATACGACCGGTAATGCTTTTGCCGGCAATCGTATTCTGAAACTGCACTCGGGTTATCGAATAAAAACAAGGAGGTTTCCTATGTTTAATAATATGATTTTATGTTTAACGATAAGTATTTTTATTATTACCGGACTAACACCGGTAATAGCCCAGGAAGACGTAGAAGGAAGCGAAGACCACCCCATGATCTCGCGGTATGAAGGTTCCTACATAACCCACTACCAGCAGTTTGCTTACGACCGGCAGGAACTGGTTACGGGTATGGAGGAAGACGAATTTGTAAGAACCGCATTTGAAGGCCAGGTTACCCGCATTCGTTATACAGCCCCAGAAGGGCGCTCGGAACTTGAGGTTCATCGCAACTATCAATTAGCACTTCAGGATGCGGGCTTTGAAATAATCTATGAATGTATTGGAGATGATGCTCAATGCGGTGAGATCGGCGCGGATGCTCCGCTTGGATATGATAACGTGTTTCATAGTTTGGCGGGGAGTAATCGTCACTACTCGTTAGCAAGACTTGCCGATTCGGCGGGTGATATCTATGTCGCGGTGTACACGGCCCGGAGGCATGGTGAGAACCGTACCTTGCTTATAATCGTTGAGGAGAAATCGATGGAGACCGGCAAAGTTGAGGTTGACATAGATGCCGAAGCGATAGAAGAAGATATTGATGAGGAAGAGGAGGATGACGCCCGGGAAGATGTTGAAGGAAGCGAAGACCACCCGATGATTACACGGTATGAAGGTTCCTACATAACCAACTATCAACAGTTTTCTTACGACCGGCAGGAACTGGTTACGGGAATGGAGGATGAAGCATTTGAGTGGACCGCATTTGAAGGTGAGGTTACCCGCATCCGTTATACAGCCCCTGAAGGACGTTCGGCCCTCGAGGTTCATCGAAACTATAAGATAGCCCTTCAGGATGCCGGTTTTGAAATTGTCTATGAATGTATTGGAGATGATGCTCAATGCCGTGAAGTCGTTGATTCTGATGCTCCGCTTGGATATGGTCACGTATTTAGAAGGGGTAGTGATCGTAACTACTTGCTTGCCAGACTTGCCGGATCGGCGGGGGATATCTATGTAGCGGTTCACACGGCCCGGCGGCATGGTGAAACCTGCAACTTGCTTCTAATCGTGGAGGAGAAACCGATGGAGACCGGCAAGGTTCGGGTTCAAATAGATGCCGAGGCAATGGCAAGGGATATTGATGAAAAGGGAAGCGTTCGCATATACGGTATCTATTTCGATACGGATGAAGCCACGATACAGGAAAAATCAGAACCGGTACTGATTGAGATCGGCACATTACTGGAACAAAATCCTGAACTGAAACTCCGCGTTGTCGGACATACGGATGCTGTCGGGAATCTTGAGTACAATATGGATTTGTCGCAGCGGCGCGCAGAAGCCGTCGTTGAGTTTCTTACATCCGAAGAGGGAATTTCACCGGATCGACTCATACCACACGGTGTGGGATCTCTTGCTCCCGTTGCCGGTAATGAAACAGAAGAAGACCGGGCACTTAACCGGCGGGTTGAATTGATAAAGATGTATGAAGATTAATGTGGGGTACAGATAATTGGTGTCTCTTACCGCGATGACTGCGGCTCATCCACATAAAGTTGTTGTAACGACTGTCGGAGAGCAGCACAGCACATTATCCGGAACCGATAGTAATATTTCAGCTTACCCCGAACACTAAATACATGTATAGTGCTCGGGTTTTTTATTTTATAGCCGTTGATTAATAAGAATAAAACCCACTTATTCCGAAAGGAAGAAGGGGCTACGGTTGGGGGCGCGTTAACTCCGATTACATTTATGACCACCTTGGTTTATTTTATAACTATGGTGTTCGTCAGCTATGACCGGAGGGTATTAACATATAGGAAAGCCGTATGAGGGAAAACCTCTCCCGACCACACCAGCCGGGAGAATGGAATTTATCGATTACCAATATTCCGCCGGATAATTATCGGTATTTATCGTGTATATATCCGTATCGTGATGTTGAATATCCGGTACAGTAGAAAATTTCTATTGTTTTTTAAAATCGATAGGAGTATATTTATTGGAGTAGAGTCTTCGGTGAGGATCTTGAGCAATGCATCATATCTCTTTTTATTGGTTATTATGTATATTGTATCTTTGTGTGTTAACCGATCAGGCAAGTGCACAAATTCTACCATTCCGTACCTATTCCGGTGTTGACGGGATGTATTCGCCGCACGTCGGTTCCCTTTTTCAGGATTCACGTGGATATCTCTGGATAGGTTCTGCCGAAAGTATCAGTCGGTTCGACGGCGTTCGGTTTCAAAGTTATACCCCTCTTCATGGTTTCCCTACATATCCGGTCCATGCAATAATGGAGGATCCTTTTTCACCGGGAACGATATATGCCGGAACCGGAAGGGGAGGCGTCGTAAAAATTTCCGGCGATAGTGTTTCAACAATACGTCTGGGACTGACTTCCCACGAAAATAATGTGACTGCTCTCACCTTTGATGATAAGGGAAGGTTGTTGTGCGGTACAACAAGAGGAGTATTCATTATAACGGACGATGATATCCTCAAACATCCTCTTCCTTATACGTATGATTCACCGGTTCGTTTTACGAAAACTCCCGATGGCGCGATATGGATTGGGAATCATCATAATATATATATTCTTTCCGGCGATGGAATAGCCTTCAAAGAAATTACTCTTTCACTTATCCCCGATGAACACATTAGCGGGATGTACACCGATAGCGACGGTTCCGTCTGGATTGGTACATCAGGCGGGACAGTAAAACAGATCTGGGATTATGCAATTCTCGAACGATATGATTTCGGTGAACGGCGCGTTTTATCTTTTGCCGAGGATCATCTCGGCTCTATATGGATGGGAACAACCGACGGTTTGTATAGAATGAAAAAGGGTATCGCTTCATCCGAGCAGGCAATCCGGCATACCACTGAGAATGGATTGCTCGAGAATTACAGCGCGCCGCTTTTATTTGACAGAGAAAACAATCTCTGGATCGGCAACCGGTGGTCCGGATTATTACAGTTATCGCATTTTTCACTTATCAGATTTTCTTCCAAACAGATTTTTCCCACCTATAATAATAACTCGGTGGCGGTTAGCGATGATTCAAGAATCTGGGTAACTGCCGCGGATGGGATTTGGGAACTCTGGGAGGATGATTGGGGAAGATGGAATGAATACTTTCATCATTATGAGAAGTTGCACGAGATTCAAGGAAGATATCTTATAACCATAGATCCGTTCGGTTATCTGTGGATAGCTTCGCCGGCAGGAATTACATCGTATGAAATTACGGTTTCCGCCAATCATCGGTCGCGTCTTCACCGCGTAAAGCAATTTCATGCGGGACGTGATTTTCCATCCGGTACCCCGCACGCAATGTACATCGATCGTACAGGGCATTTGTGGTACAGCATTCAACTGGTCGGGATTGTAATGATGAATGTTTATGATGAACCGGTAACGAACCGTATCCTCACGCTCGTTAACGGACTTCCGGGAATGTCAATTCGTGTTATCTATGAAGACGACAACGAAAATATTTGGTTCGGTGATTTTGGAGAAGGACTGGGAATGCTGCCGAGAGAGAATATATTAAACGAATCATATACCTGTATTTCATATAACTCGTATGTACCCGATCCCTTTATCCGATCGTTTGTACAGGATGCCGATGGAAATTACTGGGTAGGAACACGCTATGGAGGTATCGGAATCATCACAGCCGATGAGGTATATACATTGGGCGTAAGCGATGGATTACTGGATTCAAGTGTGTGGTGTCTGACGACGGATAACCGGGAAACAGTTTTTGCCGGAATGCATACCGGTATTGGTGGGATTGATATTTCCGGTTTTTTGCCGCATTCCCCACGGGTGGATCTTATCGGTAAACCTGTGTATACCTGCGGTGTGTTTGACGGTACATATCTGTGGTTTCAGTCGCCTGACGGTTTATATATTAAAAACATGGATGAATATGAGAATGTGGTCGCGCCGCCGCGTATTAATTTGGAAAATATTCATATCGATGGAAAATCTGTTGATACGCAAAACGAAAATAAATTCCGTGGAAGAAATAAAACTGTCGATATCGAATTTACGGGAATCAGTTTGCGGGATGGAAACCTTCTCCGGTATCAATACCGGATGAACGGGGTTGACCGGCAATGGCATACTCTAATCGGGCAACGATCCGTAACGTATGCAGCAATGAGACCGGGATCATACACATTCGAAGTACAGGCAATTAATTCCGACAATATACCATCGATTCAACCTGCCTCTTTTTCGTTTACTATTGTACCGCCGTTCTGGTCGCAGTGGTGGTTCATAAGCTCGGTTATATTGCTTGTTGGGGCAGTGGTCGGGTTGTTTATTCATATTAGAGTTCAGCGTTTATTTGAAATAGAACGCCTCCGGTCGAATATTGCAAGCGATCTGCACGATGATGTCGGCGCTGCACTTACCCGGGTTTCGTTGTTCAGCGATTCGGCACAGGAGCAGCTTCAGCAATTGATGAATCACAACGGGATGGAAAATACCGATGCAAAAAAAGTTCTTGCACTCCTTGAAGAAATCGGCACGGATTCCCGGGATATTCTCGAATCGATGAGGAGTATTGTCTGGGCGGTCGATCCGAAGAACGATTCGTTTGAAAACTTTGCGCTCTATATGAAATCATTTGCATCCCAGATTTTCGAGACCAAACAAATCGATTACAGCATCAGTATAGAACCGAAATTATCCACCCTCAATTTACCGCTTGATTTCAGACGTAACTTATTTCTTATCTTTAAAGAAGCCATTACCAATATTATACGGCATGCAGATGCAAAATCGGTAAACATTGAAATGAAGCGCAGGAATAAAATGTTTTTACTGATAATAGCCGATGACGGGAAAGGTTTCAATGGTGTTGCAAACTCGAACGGTCACGGTTTAAAGAATATGAAAAACCGGGCTAAACTTTTAAACGGTAAACTCATCATAGAATCCACACAGTCGAATGGAACACGCTTATCCCTTATTGCTAAAATACCCTGATCAGGGTATTGATAATTATCCGGTTCATTCATACACTGTACAAACTTATTATGGAGACCTATCTGATGGATAATTCACCGCAAAAACATTCTACCGTCAATACGATCACCGTTATGATTGTGGAAGACGATAAACGAACACGCGAGATGTATGTTGATACAATTAACAGTACGGAAGACATTGAATGTATCGGTGCCTATGAATCGGCTGAAGATGCATTGAACGCATTGGAGACGGAGATTCCGACCGTTTTTTTAATGGATATCGGTCTTCCCGGAATGTCAGGAATCGATGCGGTACGGATAATAAAAGAACTATATCCGACCATCGAAATAATGATGTTGACAGTCTATGATGATGATGAAAAAATATTCAATTCAATTTGTGGAGGAGCTTCCGGATATATTCTTAAAAATGCCCAGAAAGATAGATTAATTGAATCGATCAGGGGTATATTACATGGGGCACCAATGAACCCACTTATTGCCCGTAGATTATTGAATTTGATCCGCGAAAAAACAACGCCGAAAGACGAGCTTTTAACGTTAACGCCAAGGGAACAGAGAATTCTCGAGTTGTTGGTAGAAGGACTCAGCGAAAAACGGATAGGCGAAACACTCTATATCAGCCACCATACTGTTCATACTCATATTAAAAATCAGTAGTGTCCGGTAAAAGTTATTTAAAATTACTGCAACTGTTTA
>PWTU01000208.1 GCA_003562775.1 Ignavibacteriales bacterium | reverse complement strand
TGCGTTTCATACAGCGATGGGTTCTTCGTTAAAATCGGAACCCGCGGCAGAAAGAGCTTCTTGTCGGTTGAACTCAAGCGCTTCTTTCAAAGTAATCTTGAGACTTTCGAGAAGCTCCTCTTTGGTTTTTTCCTGGCAATTGACGCCGGGAACCTCTTCGATCCAGCCAATCCACCAATCATCTTCTTTTTTGATTATTGCTGTAAATTGTTTTGACATAGTATTATCACATTTGGAGATAAATTGAACATATATGTATGAATTTATAAAAATATTGCTTTCTATGCAATGATGCAATCCAATAATATTCATAATAAAGTAATTCGGCAGTACCATCGTCTCGCCCGTAAATACGATACGGTATGGAAGAAATACAACACTGCAACTATCGATGAAACTCTCAAGCGGGTGGATACAACAGGAAGCAGAACAATACTCGATATCGGTTGCGGGACGGGTATATTGCTCGATGAAGTACAGCAACGTGAAAATGGCATTCAAACGTTTGGCTGCGATTTGAGTCTTGAGATGTTGCGTCAAACTACTCAAAAGGAAAACGAGAACTTGCTTCATGTATCGGTAGCCGATGCCACGGCACTCCCCTATCCTTCCGATAGGTTTGATACTGTATTTTCAACAAGCGTGTTTCATTTTATCAGAAATCCCAACGCAGCACTTAATGAAATGTACCGGGTACTGAAACCAAACGGACGATTGATCCTGACCGATTGGTGTCGTCGATACCGGAGTATACGGATGTTGGATTCTTTTCTTAAGTACATCGACCGTGCTCACTACAGGTGTTATAATCTTGATGAATGTATCAAAATGCTCAACGATGCCGGATTTTCAATCGAACGGGCTGATTGTTATAAGATTAGTTCAATATGGGGGCTGATGACAATAGTTGGTAGGAAAATGTGAAACGTCAAAGGTGAAACGTGAAATGTGAAACGTGAAACTACAAACGGAGTTAATTATGTCAACACAATATTGCACTCAATGCGGTAAGCAGGTTAAACCGCACGCACGATTCTGCTCACAGTGCGGCGCACAGATTACTATACAAAAAAGTATAGAATCTCAACAATATGAAACAATTAATCAATCACCGAAGAAAAAAACAAAACCGGAAACCGAAAACCGAAAACCGGTAACGCAAAGCGGAATGTCGTCTCAATTTAAACAAATAGACGAAAAGATAGGCGCAACAAAAAATCCAGCACCCGAAACTCAAAACTCTTCCACAACCGCTAAAAAAGTAATCATCGGAATATTTGCAGCGGTAATCGGTATTTTACTTTTGTTGGTATTCCAATTCATCACATACGAAGAACACAGCATTATTGCACAGCAACCGGTTGTCAGTGAACCGGTACACTATACCGGCGAATCACTCGGTATGACAGAGGTGGAGGCAACGCAACACAACGGCTATTTTATATTATCTCTCAATGAGATAAAACAGAACCGGTTTGTCCGCGCGTGGTACGATGCACCAACGACAGAAATTCCGGTCGTTGCCTACATTTCACCGAAGGGGCGGTTGGTTACTGCCATCGGGATCACGGAACCGTGCGGTAACTCGGATTACACAATTGTCGACAACCATATTCACTGCAGCAACTGCACCGGGGAGTGGGATATGAACTCGATGACAGCATTCGGTAGTTGCCCGAAGTATAATCCCGACCCGATACCGAGTAAAGTAGACGGCGATGAAGTGCTCATTGCTGTGAACGATTTAAATGGATGGAATAGACGGTGGTAGCTTTTCAAATAATATAAGGAAAGTAGCCATGAAAACAATAATTATTACATTATTTCTGTTAGGCATCCCCTCCGCTCTATCTACCGGGCAGTCCTTGGGTCTATGGGGAAGCGGAACAAATTCATCAACGGCTGTTCTTCTTTCAATACAACCTCTGCCGGTGGATGCCGGTAATCTGTACACCGGTAATTGGGTTCGGGGACTCGGGTATTCCGTTATCCAAAAATCCCTTGTTGTCGGCGCAAGTATTATGCTTGCAAACGTCGATTGGGGGCATCATTCATATTACACTGAAACTGATCGCCGGGGATTAACCGATTCCGAGCGGCAGCGTCTCCACTTGTATGCCGCTGCATATATCGCCGTTAAAGCAATCAGCGCATTAGATGCCGGAATCACAGCGGGACGAAACAGACAAAACCTTAATGTGGCGGTATCATTGAATCATACAGGACCGGCTCTTAGTTTGCAGGTGAAATTTTAGCGTACAGTGTGGATTCTATGAAAAAAATAATTTGTACATTAGGTGTGATTTTCCTCCTCTCAGTAATAACATACGCCGACGAGGAGAGATACACTATTCAGGGAAAGATCACGGACCAGGTAACGGGAATACCTCTCGGCGGTGCAAACATTCTCATCGTCGAACTCCGTCGCGGTACCGCATCAAACCGTTCGGGAGAATATTCCATAGAAAGAATCCCTGAAGGAACGTACACATTGAGAGTACAATATGTAGGCTACGCTACCTACGAACTTACGGTAAATGTCCCTGATGATGTTTTCGATGCAACCGATATTACATTGGAATCAACACCCATCAAAGTTGATGAAGTTATTGTAACAGCGTCACCGCTTGGAAGTCCGCTCGGTTATCAGGCGGCGCAATCTTTTTCACTTGAAGAATTACAAAAACGTTCGGCTTCATCCTTCGGTGAGATGCTCAACTGGGAGCCCGGCGTTGCAATGCGCTCGTTCGGTTCGGCGCCGGCGCGGCCGGTCATTCGTGGATTTGACGGCGACAGAATACTCATTCTCGAAAACGGTGAACGCACGGGAGATATATCCGAGGTAACCGCAGACAATGTCATTACCGTAGAGCCGCTCTCGGCGAATCGTGTAGAAGTTGTTCGGGGACCTGCCAGTCTTCTCTACGGATCAAGCGCTCTGGGAGGCGTCGTAAACATATTTACGGAAGATGTACCGGATATTTGGTCCCGTGGTATGTCCGGTACGCTTGCGCTTAGCGGAGCAAGCATGAACCGCTCGGGAACGGGATTTGGACGCTTCACATACGGCGGATCGAGTTGGGCTGCAACCGGACGCTTATCAATCAGGGATGCCGGAAACATACGGACACCCGAAGGAGAACTGCCTGATACCGACATTATAAATATTACCGGAAACGTAGGCACCGCTTTCCGAAATGAAAATCTTTCCGGCGGATTATCACTTGGCGCCTTCGACATGACATATGGCATACCAGAAAAAATCGATGATCCGGATGAATCCGTTGAAATACGGCTGAACCGGTACAATCTCCAGGGAAACGCAAACTGGAATAGGAGAGGATTCTTCGATAACATCGAACTGCGATTTAACAGCAGCAGTTATTCACATAAAGAAGTTGAGATAGAACGCGAACCCGGCAGTGTAGATGAAGATGTTGAACTTGATATTACGCAATACAGTGTAAGTTCAACTTTAACATTGCGCCATCGGGGTACCGGCATTTTAGAACGCGGTGCAGTCGGAGTGTACGGATATCTTCGAGACGTAACTGTTGGCGGCGATGAAGCATTGACGCCCGATTCCCGTTCAAACTTCCTTGCGCTTTTTTTATTTGAAGAAGTACACGTATCTGACCTTGTCCATTTACAATTCGGTTCACGCGTCGAATTACAGGATATAGATATCCGGGAAAACGAACTTTTCCCCGGTTTAAATGAGAGACGTACTACGACGACATTTTCCGGGGCATTCGGAATCAATTTCAGATTCTCCGGTTCTTTTGAAGTAGGCAGCCAGTTTGCCCGCAGTCACCGGGCGCCGCTTGTCGATGAATTATATTCCGACGGGGCGCACCTCGCAACCGGTGCTTATGAAATCGGGGACCCGGATCTCAAAAACGAAATAGGTCACGGAGTAGATATTTTTGTACGCTATAAATCGGACCGTTTGCGTGCAGAGGTAGCCGGATTTTATAATAATATCGATAACTATATTCTTCTCCGACCGACCGGCGATATCCATCAGGGAACAGGTCTGCCCGTCTTTATGTACAAAGCAGACGATGCGATGCTTATGGGCAGCGAACTTTCTTTTGAAGCATTACTCACATCTGACATCCGTGTACGTTCGTCACTTGATTATGTTCGCGGAGACCGCAGGTACGGCGAATCAAGAGATCTCCCCCTGCCCTTTATTCCTCCCTTCCGCGGTTCCCTCGATATTCATTATGAGAAGCCGGCATGGTGGGCCGGTATCGTTACCCGGTATGCAGCAACTCAAAACCGGGTTGCACCCGGTGAGGAAACGACAGACGGATATATTCTCTTTGGTCTTGAAGGAGGATATAAGTTTGATGGTTCAGGAAGACATACGCTATCGATTCGTATCGACAATCTATTCGATACGAAATATCGCGATCATCTCTCCCGCATTGAAGACCGAAATTTCCCGATGCCGGGGAGGGATGTAAATGTAACGTATAGATGGACTTTTTAGTGAAGTGTAAGATGTAGCACCTTCAAGGTGGACTACATCTTAAATCAATTAGGAGGAATGAAAAAAATGTATTGCAAAAAATGTAAAATAACTTATCACGCTGATGAAAAATTCTGTCGTTTATGCGGAGAGAAATTGCACGAGAGAAAAAAAGAGAAAAGAAATAAACAGAAATCACAACAGCCGTATATTGCAAACATCTATCTTCTTTTCGGGCTCGGATTGGCAATATTTATCATTGCGCTACTTGTGATAGACAGATCCGGTCAGAAGGATACAACAATAGATACTCACACACAACAGGAAGTTCCGGCAACCTTCACGAGCGAGGTTTACGAAGTAGCCGAGAAATTTATCTGTCCGTGCGGGGGATGCGGTGAAATGGCTCTTGAAACCTGTTCCTGCGATATGCATCATGGAGCAATCGAGGCAAAAACGTTTATTCAGCAGCAATTAAATCACGGAAAGTCAAAGGATGAGGTAATTGCCGCAATGATACAACGGTATGGATATCTGAAACCGGAATATCAGAAAGATTACCTGATGAATTAGATGAATATAATAACAAAATCCGTTATAACCTGTCCAAAGTGCGGACACAAGAAAGAAGAGGAAATGCCGACCGATGCATGTCAGTATTTTTATCAATGTACGAATTGCAATGAAGTACTGAAACCGAAACCTGGCGATTGTTGTGTGTTTTGTTCGTACGGGACGGTAAAATGTCCGTCTAAACAAAAACAAACTCATTAATAAGGAAAGATATGATGAAAAAGTCTATAATCACGCTGATTCTTATCATCACAATAACAACAGTTATGTTTACTATTTCGAGTATATCAAATCCGAAAAACATAGATAAAAATGGTAATGCTTCTGGAGAAACTGTAACCGTATTTACGCCACGATACTGCGGATGCTGCCATGCTCATGCGTATTATTTACATGAAAACGGCTACAATGTGGAAATTGCATATAGAACAGATATGGAAAGCATCAAAACGGATTACGATATTCCGCAGCACCTTGTAAGCTGTCATACTACAATTATAGACGAATATGTAATCGAAGGACATATGCCAATTGAGGTAATCGATAATTTATTGGATGAGAAGCCGGATATTCGAGGCATTGCACTTGCGGGTATGCCGTCCGGTTCTCCCGGAATGCCCGGCAGGAAATTAGAACCGTTCATTATCCATTCCATTACCCTGGAGAGTGAAGACGGTGGTATTTTTATGGAATTCTGAATTATATATACAAGAATTCAAGAATTATGTAATGCATGATGAATCGATTCTTTATATATTGCATCTAACTGGCAACAGAGATAAATAATATAACAAATCTAACATAAGGAGGAAATTATGAAACTATCAATGTTTTACCTAACCGCAGCCATCGTGGTGGCACTGCTATTATCTTCATCACCGGCAAATTCCCAGCATATGCAGGGCGAACAGATGCAGCACATGAACCAGCATATGCAGCAGATGCAGCATCAAATGGGAAATATGATGGAGCGTATGCAGCAAATAATGCAGCGGACAGAAACAATGACCCGGATGCATCAGCAACATGAGCATATGGAGCATATGAGAGGACATCAGCATATGAACCGTATGGGCGAGCATATGGGAAAAATGGCGGAAGACATGCATGACTTTATGCAGGAAATGCATGAGATGATGGGAGATCGGGAAATGA
>PWTU01000483.1 GCA_003562775.1 Ignavibacteriales bacterium | reverse complement strand
AGAGTGATCAGCGGACTCGAATTCGCAACGATCATGGTTTTTGATATGTCTGCATAAAACCTTCAAAATATTTATAGCTCTCCTCAATTTCATCTTTACCGGCAGTTATAAAGGAAAGTTCTCTTTTTCCAAGAAACTCCAAAAATCCTTCATAAGATAAACCCAGTAGTTCTGCACAGTCCCGAATCGAAAGATTACCCATTTGAAATTCACTAATGATAATATCTTCATACATACGACGCTCGAGATCAGCTTCACTATAATTTTCAGCTATAGCATCAGGTATGACAATTTTTATTGTTTTTGACATATTTATATCTCAATTAATGAGTTTGTCTTATCACTTAACGCTGCATAGCCGCAACCAAAAATGACAAACCCCGATAGCAAACGGGGTATGGGCAAAATCCCCCGATAGTTATCGGGGTTCGGAGTTTGCCTAATTTTCTTTGCTTTTTGTGCAAGGATTTTACTGTTAATACACTAACGGGACAGATGAAGACACACAAAATTACATGTCCCGTAGGGACAAGTGTAATCACTGCATCTCCTGAATTGACAATATTTTTGCGGGAGACCATGTCCCGTAGGGACATAGCCGCAACCAAATGAAGTTTTATAAAGTTGGTTAAGAATTTATTACTTATAACTCATTACCTGTCAATGAGATACAGCTACAATATGAAAAATCCTTGCACAAATAACAAATATTTCAAGACTAAGCGCCTAAAGATCATTATAATAAAAAAGATAAACCTGTCAAATACGATCTGTAATAGATACTCACCCTCACCCCGTCGTTCCCAATCCGCCTGCTATCGCATTCAGGACGAGCAGCAGGTCTGGCAGCATTTCTTTTGCATCCTCTTCCCGGCCGTCTTTTTTCATCCTGCGCCAGGCCTGCAGCTGATGTATCTGCATCATGTGAAGCGGTTTCAACCGTTCCGAACGGAATCCGATCATCGTATACATCCGGGGTCGCCGCTCCTTCAATTTATGACCGTACAAAACTTCGAGCATGTTTCTCGTGCGGTAAAATTCTTCGAGGATTTTTTCGATATAAAAATCTGCTAAATCTTTATCTTCAACCAGCGATGCATACTCTTTCATGATCCCGGTATCGGCGATTGCTATTGCCGTGGACGCGTTCGTTATAATATAGCGAAACGGCATATAGTTTACCGCATTTGCACTTAAAAGCTCGAACGAAAATTTATCTTCTTTCCGCAGGCGTTCCAGCGCAGTTCCGACGCCGTACCAGCCGGTCAGGAAAAATCGCGACTGGCTCCAGCTGAATACCCACGGTATCGCTCTGAGATCTTCAAACGACCGCTTGCCCGTTCTCCTCGATGGACGCGAACCGATACTGCTCAATTCAATGATATCAATCGGTGTCGCCTGCGAGAAAAAGCGGATGAAATTTTCCGAGCGGACGAGTTCCTGATAGCTTGCGAGACTGTAATCGTATAATTTATCGATAACGGGATGGAGTTTTTCTTGAAGTGCAGTTGTACCGGTACCGCCCGCCGTCTTGTCATCCTGCTCCGTTTTATCAAATACTCCCAGTGTAAGTCCGGTCGTTCCCGCCTGGAGCAATTCGAGATTATACAATGCCGTAAACGGATTCGCATACTTCTGGGCAATGACTTCTCCTTGTTCTGTCAATCGCATATCCCCTTGTATCGTTCCGGGAGGCAGGCCGGCAATAAACCGGTGTGTGGGTCCGGCGCCGCGGCTTATGGTGCCTCCGCGCCCGTGAAAAAATCTGATGCGCACATTATGTTTACGGCCCGCAGCCGTTAAATTGCGCTGCGCGATGTTCAGACTCCACAAGCTCGCAAAAATTCCTCCATCCTTGTTGCTGTCGCTGTAACCGATCATCACCTGTTGAACGGAATCGCCGTTTTCCCGCCTTCTCTGTAAAGCAAGACTTCGCTTTGTAACCGGATGGGAGAGAAAATCGTCGAGGATACGGGGTCCCTTTTGAAGATCCTCAATAGTCTCCAGCAAAGGAACAACCGGCAACATACATGCCATGCCGTCATCGGTCATCTTCATCAAACCCGCCTCGCGTGTAAGAATATAGACAACGAGCAAATCCGACAAACTCCGTGTCATGCTTACGATAAGTGATCCGATTCCCCGGCTGCCAAACCGTTCGATATGCCTGTAAAGTACTCTATAACACGCAAGCACAGCATCGGCTTCATGCCCGATGCCATGACGGTGACGGACAAAAGGACGAGATGTTTTTAATTCTTCGTTGAGAAAATCAAGCCGCTTATCTTCAGGCCATTCAGCAAAATGGTTGCCGTCCGGGATATCCGCAGCTTTCAGCAACTGCGATAGCGCCGCATCGTGAAATTTGCTGTTCTGCCGTATATCGAGTGCAGCAAGATGAAAACCGAACGTTTCTATTTTCCGGGCAGCGGGTTCGACATCCGCCGCACCTATTCTCATGGCTCCGATTGATCTGAGCGAATCGGACAGCACATCAAGATCGGCAAGTACCTCATCTTCGGAAATGTAATAGCGTCCACCATCGGGATTTTGTACGGGAAAACCGTATTCGTCTATCGGAAGTAATGTTTGCATCAGGTTGAGGTATTGGCGCCATGGCTCATCAGGATTTCTTTTAACTGCTCGCTCACCGTCGGCGCCGGCTTTACCGGCCAACGCTTGCAGGTGTTCCCTGAAAAAAACGGGCGCCGCCGCTTCAAAAGACGAGATGCTAATCTTCCGGGCAAGATCCGTTAGTTCCGAGCGTACCATCGTCAGTGCATTCTTGCGCAGTTCAAGCAGCGTGTCGCGTGTAACTAAATCCGTAACGAAGGGGTGACCGTCGCGGTCGCCGCCAACCCAGTTGCCGAAAGATACTTTTGGCAATGCTTTACGATTGTCAATAAGAGTGGAATTGAACCCGGTTTCTTTCCACGCCTCACGTAAGCGGCGATCGAGAAAAGGAACGACTTCAGGGAAGACATTTATCAGATAGTGGATGATGTTTCTCAATTCGTCGCGAAGCGTCGGCTTCTGCAAAAAGACCTGTCCCGTAAACCAGAGCCGCTGCATCGCCGCTTTTATATCATCTTTTATCTGCCGTTTTTCACTTTCGGTCCATATGTGATTCTCTCTTCTCACAACCGACATATAAATAGAGCGAAGCTGATCGATAACGGTCGATCGTTTCGACTCTGTCGGATGTGCGGTCGTGACCGGTTCGATGCGGGTTTTCGGCAGGATATCCGCGATCTGTTTCTGCGAGACGCCGCTATTCTTCAAATCCTGAAGTGTGCGGCTCCACAATCCCGAAACCCTCGCGAGCCCGTACTCGTTCTCGAGTTTTCTACGCAGTTGTACCGCTGCATTTTCCTCTATTATATTTATAAACTGAAAGTATAGAGAGAAGGCCTTACTTATTTTCTCCGGTTCCGCCGAAGCATCTTGATCCCCTTCAAGATATCTGATCACCTCATCTTCTCCAAGCTCACCGAGCATTTCGGTAAAGCAGGAGTATAAATAGGAAAGATCGTTCTGGATTTTCTGCAGCTCAATGCTGTCGTCGGTGGTGCTGAAATACATACGGTAAACTATCTCATTAATTCTTTATAGAGCGATTAAACATACTAAAGATACGATAAATGAGATAGCTTTACAACCGGTTTATGAATGCACAGCACTTCCGGCGGAGTTCAATTTTCACAAAATCTCTGAACGTTGCGGTATCTTAAATTATGAGATACGGCATTAACGGCAGATAGTGTTCCGGGATTTTCACGGTGTTATTCCTCCTGCAATAGTATGCAATAATCAACTATATATGTTGGCAAATTCTTTAGCCTCGTAATACCAAAATAAAAACCATTTCGTGATTTGGTGTTTTTGTGGCTACTTTTTGTCGTGATTTAAAAACGACACTGCTTCATGTATCCAATCCGTATCATTTTCAAGTAAAATATCCGGTGCAATTCCCTTATTATCGACACCCATTCCAACATCGATCCGCCTGCTCCGGGTTGTCGCATAATCGAGGCGGAGTGAATAACATGGGAAATCCGCCGACCGCATATTCGCATAATCCAGAACTCCTGCCGTCGGCTGTCCCATAACGGTTACTTTCCCGCTCTGCATTGCCGCGAGCAAAAAGTTCTCGGTCGAGCTTGCACAATTTCCATCTACCAATACAACGACCCGTCGCGGGTACGTCCTGACCTCATCGAGGGTAATCGTGGTATCATCGACGATGCTCACGAATTCGCCTTTGTGCAGCTCCATCGTTTCCAGTATCTCGCGCAGGAGTTGAATGAGATCGTCGGGAATGTGCGGATTATCGAGCAATACCGACCAGTTTATAATATTTTCTTCTGTCGACAGCACATCCGCTCCGATCACCTCTATTGGTCCGGTATAAAGATATGGGGCAATGGGTCTGTAAGAGAAATCCGACCCGCCTCCGTTACCCCGGAGATCGATAATCCAGTACGGAGCGGTAGAAAGGAATTCCTCATGATGAGTAATTACCGAATCGATGGCGAGTGCATTCCACTCTTCGAATGTTCCTATCCGAATATAGAAAATGTCGCCAGATACTATTTCGCTGCTTACATTCGGAGGACGAGCGTTCGATCTTACCGGTACTTGTTTTCCCGCTTTCGTCCAACCGCCTTCGTTGAATGAAAATCCGTCAAAAACGAATGTTTCGATATACGGCTGATGATAAAGATAGTATACAATAGCATTATATGTGTTCCCATCAATCTGCTTTAACTCAAACTTCACCTGCCCTTCGCTCCATAGTTCGGATTTCGACGATACGATAATACCCGCATAATCCCTGAATTCATTTTCATTTCTGGCGACGGCAACTTTGTAGGTTGAATCGCGGTTGAAGTAGATTCCTTCGACGGTGTCGGAATCCCGCAAATCTTCGACCCTCGAATCGGGGAGACGAATAATTTCCGTAGCGGCAATCATTTCCCGTAAACGTACCGAATCGATTTCTGCAGAGGCGAAATTACTGCGCACTTGTATGTGACCGTCCTTAAAGAAATCAAGCCACCTGTTTATTAATACCCAGCAATACGATTCTTTTGTTAAATTACTACTTTTCTGCAATAACCGTTCGGTATGTTCATTATACAATGGAAGGGTCTCATCGTTAACTTTATCGGCAAAGCCGGCATAGTTGTTTTCGATATAGTTCTTGACGAACATGAACTCATCTTCACAACTGCAATCCTGTCCGTATAAGGAAACACTCTGCAGAATCACAACTATTGTAAATGAAATTACCAATTTCATTCTATCATCTTATCCTTGTCTGCCAGTACCAGGGTTTTCTATGCATGTGAGCATCAGCCCAAACAACTATGACGTTATCGTTCTCTACCTTTCAAAATCTAACAGGCTTGCATCTCCTTCACGGACGGCTTTCATCCGGTCATGTACTTCTTTTATCCAGCTTTGACGAATTTCATCATCTTCGTGTTCTAAACTTGCAAGGATCAACTCCGCAAATGTTAACCGCTCATTTGGAGGCATCTGTAAAACCTTATCAAATTGTATTTATTATTATGAAAGTTAAATCCGGCACACACATAAATGTATCGTGATTTTATAACTTTCGAACGTATTTATTGATAAAAATTAAAGATATTAATGGTTTAAATCAAGGAATCGTTTCATTAATTGAAGTATCAACTCTTTGATATAATTCGGGCTTAACTATTCGTATTCGATAAGTAGAAAACTATCTACATAGTTTCATTATTTGTTTCCGTCGATTCGTTAGAAATTTTAGTCCATCTGACAAAATCAAATTACCAAAATACAAAATCTCTAAGCAACTCGAATTCTCACAGTTTTGAGCATTAACAAATTTGAAATTTTCCCGCTGTGCGGGATCCCGCATCTATAATATTTATAAAAGATTTGAGCGGGAGAGATTGTTTAGGATTTCGGATTTAGTGCTTAGGATTTTCAATCGATAAAAGTAATCAATTTTCTATCTTGCGTAACATCTATTAAAAAAATCTTTTCCTTACATTATTTCTATTGGGGATATGCGGACTTAGTTTTCACCGAGGAATTCCCATACCCGCCGGAAAAACTCCTCCGGTCGTTCAACATGCGGATAGTGCCCCGCACGATCCAGCAGCACGAGTTGTGCATTCTGAAATGCGGCTTCCCACTCGTGAAAGTTCTCAACTGGAAAAACATCCCGCACTCCGGT
>PWTU01000497.1 GCA_003562775.1 Ignavibacteriales bacterium | reverse complement strand
TCACCACGCGATACTGTACCCGACGAGAAAAGACCTGGCGGTAATATATAAACGGCTTCTCGACGCAAACTACCCTTTAACCGGCGCCGCCGATCACGGCGTTTCGGAGGCGCTCTACCTCAACGATCCCGACGGCAACGGGGTCGAGCTCTACTCGGACCGTCCGCGCGACCAATGGTCTACGAAAGACGACGGTTCGATAGAGATGTATACGATAGCGCTTGATCTGGAGGATTTGTTGGGGGAACTGGAGTGAATTTCCTCTCTATGACATCCCCTTCCCCTCTCCTGTGATAATTCCCTGACACTACTTTGACAAATTTGTGACAATGATTAACCTCCGGCATACTACATTTGGGATGATAGGTAATGGTTTATCCAACTAAATATATTCCGGAGGGATTATGAAAATATGCACGATTTTTTCCCGGGTAATCATAACGGGTTTCATATCCGTTATAATTGCCGCATCCGCATTATCGCAAACGATCCTTGACAATCTTGACCGGCTTGAATATGTGCCGGACAGGTTGATTGTAAAATTAAAAGAAGGCATCCCGCAAGCTGAGGTTACTTCTATGTTACAGTCCGTGAATGCCCGATCGGTTCAGAGGTTTCAGCGCATCGGAGCCGAAGTTTGGGAGCTTTCGGGAATATCGGTCGGAGATGCCATTCGTCTCTATCATAATGATCCGCGGATCGAATATATCGAACCGGATCTTATCCACCAACTTGTTAAACCTGTTGAAATACAAAATGATGGTATCAGAAGGTATAATGACGGAATAATTCCCGATGATTATTTTTTCCATTTACAATGGGCATTGCGGAATACCGGGCAGGCACCTTTTTACGGCACGGAAGGAGCCGATATCGATGCTACCCGTGCATGGACGTTAACGACCGGCGGCGATGTTCTCATTGCGATACTTGATACGGGTATCGATTATTATCATGAAGATATCGCCGGTAACATGTGGGAAGGAATCGGCTATGATTTTGCTTATAATGACAATGATCCGAGTGATTATAACGGACACGGTACACATGTTGCAGGTATCGTAGCGGCAACGGGTAACAATGGGATGGGAGTTACAGGAGTCAATTGGTCGGCAAAATTGATGGCGGTAAAAGTACTCGGCGACGAGGGCTGGGGATATACATCATCGATCATTGCAGGTATTGAATATACAATTGATCATGGAGTAAAAGTTTCCAATCACAGTTACGGGTCACCGGAATATCAACAAGCAATGTTTGATGCGTTTGAAGCGGCACGTGATGCCGGACAGCTTGTTATAACCGCCGCGGGAAATTGGGCTGAAAATTCCGACGTTTATCCTTTTTATCCGGCAAATTTCGATCTCGACAACATTATTGCCGTTGCATCAACCGATTATAATGACTTTTTATCCCCGTTTTCGAATTATGGACAAAACTCAGTTCATCTTGCTGCCCCCGGGCATATGATCGGAAGTACCTATCTGGATAATATGTATGTATACATGTGGGGTACATCGATGGCTGCGCCTCATGTTGCCGGCACGGCCGGATTAATCTACTCGCTGAAACCCGAATTAGATTATTCCACAATAAAGGAACATATATTAGTATCAACTGATCCGTTACCGTCACTCGTGGGAAGAACGATGACAGGGGGACGACTGAATGCTTATTATGCCGTTGCAGGTCCCAACGATATTCCGCCCGCAAAAATCGAAGATCTCGAAGTGATTTCCATTGTATCTAATTCCGTTACTCTTCAATGGACTGCAGTCGGGGAGAGCGAGCATGCGGGAACTGCCTCTTTCTATGATATTCGCTATTCATCTCTCGGGATGATCGATGGTAACAATTTTAACGAGGCGGCTCCGGTAGGTAATCCCCCGCTGCCGCAGCCGTCAGGTTCGGTTGAAACATTTACCATAGACGGTCTTGAGTTCAACACGACATATCATTTCGCGATTCGGGTAAGAGATCGATGGGGTAATGAATCTGAGGTTTCAAATTCGCCTTCGTTTACCTTGGCCGGCCCACCCATTATCGGGATTTCTCCGTTGTCTCTCAGCGAATCGTTGTTTTCGGGTGAAACATCAACACAAGTATTAACGATAACGAATAGCGGCGAAAGCGGGATGTTCTTTTCTATAGTAACCGAACCGGATTTTGATACACAATCGATGCGGTTCGTAGAAAGGTCAACCGAATCTAAGAATTCATCGAAATCGTTAAGAGCATCAGACAGAATTGATCGGGTACAAAACTCGTATGATCTCAGTATTCAATCGAATATTCCGAATTCGGGTTATATACAGCGGGTAACCACGAGTAATACATCAAGTAATTTTGCCTCTGTTCTCCTTATACAGGATGTTTCTCCATGGGGTTCATATGCAAATCAGACGATTTTACAAGATCATGGAATTGATTATCACATGATTATATCGTCGGATATCGGAAAAACGAATTTATCAAATTATAAACTGATTGTTATTCCCAGTGATCAAACGGATCACTTTTACGCTGTATTGGCATCTTTTCAAGATAAACTCAATACATTCGTCAGTAATGGAGGTGTACTGGAGTTCCATGCTGCGGGGTGGGGATGGAATTGGGGAGATGCTTCACAGGTTATGTTACCGGGCGATGTGACAATTAATGTAAATTACTCAGAATATAATTTTGTGATAGATCCGTCGCATCCTATTGTTGAAGGGATACCATCTACTTTATGGGGAGAGTATGCAAGTCATGCTTATTTTGAAAATATTCCACAATCGGCGCGTCGAATTGTGGAGGATATAAATGGCTATGTTAACCTGATTGAATATCGGGTAGGAAATGGGACTGTGATCGCAAGCGGTCAAACACTGGAAATCGGGTACGAATGGGGTTGGGATGTTGGTCTCGTATTAGAGAATATGATACCCTATGCATTCAATTTAGCACATGTTTCATGGCTTTCTGTTAATCCTTACCGGGGGATTATTCCCGCATCGTCTGAGATTAAAATTGAGGTTTTATTCGATGCAAAAGGTCTTTTCGGAGGTGATTATAACGCGAACATCGTCATATTGAATAATGATCCGGAAAATTCCAGTGTGAACGTTCCGGTTCATCTTCATGTTACCGGTGTTCCGGAGATCGATGTGTCCCCATCGGTTCTTGATTTTAAAACGGTTTTTACGGGGAGTGAAAAAATCCTGGAGGTGATTATTACAAATCAAGGCACCGAAGTACTTGAGGTATATAGTACTGAGATCACCAACGGAGTTTTCCACGCAGAAAGTGATGGTTTTACACTACAGCCATTTACGAATCATTTACTCAGTGTGACATTTGCTCCCGGTAATATCGGAAATTATACCGGTATGTTAACCATCTTAAGCAGCGATCCGGATGAAGAAGAGATAACCGTTGAACTTCTCGGTTCAGCCGTCAACCCGCCGGTTATTACGGTGACACCGTCTTCTATTGCCGATCACTTATTGAGCGGAGAGACATCGGAGCATACGTTAACCATCAAGAATACCGGCGAGAGCGATCTGGAGTTTATGATCTCGGCAGAACATGTTGTGAATACTAAGGCTTCCGTGAGTTTACCGAAACCGCTTTCGATCTTACACGATTATGAACGAAATACCAATTATACGCGGGTGCAGAAGGGAGCACAGGATCTTCGTAAAGGTATTCCCGTTATTCAAAATACCGGCGGTCCGGATGAGTATGGATATTCGTGGATTGATAGTAACGAGCCGGGGGGTCCGGTATTTGACTGGTTTGATATATCACAGGTAGGAACCCGATTGACCTTGTATGACGATGATTTTGCTGAGGTTGAATTGCCTTTCTTGTTCCCGTTTTACGGCGAAAATAAAGCTGCGGCTTATATATCATCAAATGGATTTATCACGTTCATAGAAGACTATGCATATTGGATTCCATACGAGCCAATTCCTTATCCTTATCCTCCTAATGATTTTATTATGCCGTTCGGGACAGATTTAAATCCTGAAGTTCGGGGATCAGTCTATTATTATAATGATTTACCGAACGAGCGCGTTATAGTTCAATACCATGATGTTCCTCGTTATTTTGCTCACGGCTCATATACGTTCCAGGCCTTTCTTTATAAGAATGGAAGTATTGTATTCCAATACTTACTCATGGACGGTAATATAGATATTGCAACCATCGGTATCGAAAACGCCGAGGGTACTGACGGGCTTCAAGTTGCATTTAACACCCCGTATGTTGAAAATAATTTAGCGGTACGCATTGCAACAATACCGAAGTGGTTGGCGCTGTCACCGGTAAGCGGTACTGTTCCAAGCGGTGAAGAACAAACCGTTACCGTGCAATTAAATGCAACCGGGTTATTCGGCGGAGAGTATAATGCGAATATCACCGTTCACAGCAACGATCCGGTAACTCCTGAAGTTCATATCCCCGTTAATTTGTCAGTGACCGGTATACCGATGATAAATGTTTCGGACACCTCATTGGATTTCGGTAATATATTTGCGGGCGGGACATCGATACAACATCTCGTCGTTACCAACCCCGGAACAGATGAATTGGTGGTTGATGATGTATCATCCGATAGAGAACAATTTATGGTCGACTCGGCGACCTTCACTCTTTCTCCCGGAGCGGCTAAGATCGTGCCGGTTACCTTCCGGCCTGATTCGGTACGTGCCTATTCCGGTGCGTTGACGATATCTAGTAACGCTCACATCGAAGATAACTATGTTATCTGGTTGAGCGGGGTTGGTCTGCCGCCGCCGGTTCTTGCGGTAAGTATCGATACCTTAGAGGTGGCAATCGCGGGCGGAATGAAAAGCAATGAACTGCTGCAATTATTTAATCACGGCTTAAACGATTTGACTGTCGATTTATTCACACAGAGAAATAACGGAATCCCGTTGTTGCCGTCGCGGCAATTACGGGTAGCGATCCTGTACGAAAATTGTATGTACATTGATGAGATACCAATACAACTCGCTGTATACCCCGACTTCGAGACGATTGACATGATCAATGTGACCGCGACAGTCCCATCGCTGTCAATATTACGGAATTATCATACCGTTCTGGTGGCGAATCAGTGCCCTGTCAATGCACCCGTTACTTTAGGTAACAGACTATCCGAGTATGTCGAATCTGGAGGGAGTGTGGTGGTCACGGTTGCGGGTTTTGCAAAACCGTATCATATCCAGGGAAAATTTCTGAACGATGAATATATCCCCTTTGAAGTCGAGGATAATTATTTTGGGTACGGTTGGTTGAGTGCATATGATCCGTTGCATCCAATTATGGCGGGAGTTAACCAGGCTGAATCATACTACAGTGTACATAATTTGAAGACTGCGGAAGGAGCAGACCAAATAGCAACATTAAATACATGGAACGGTGAAACAGCATTTGTGGCAACCCAAAATGCAGTCGTCGGTGTTAATGTTTCTATTGCTAATTGGAACTGGTGGGGAGATGTCCCGCGACTCCTTAGAAACGCAATTGTGTATGCACATAAAATGAGTGGTCCTACATGGCTGAGTGTTTCTCCCGACCGGGGAATTATTCCACCGAATAACTCTCTGTATATAAATGTCTTGTTTGACGCGACCGGTCTGGATGAAGCGGTGTATTATGCTGACCTCGTTTTATACAGTAATGACCCGTTGAGAAGCACCGTCATTATTCCCGGTAAATTCAAAATGGCGGTGCCGGTTGAAACAGCGGTAAATAATCTGCCGGATAAATTCGCACTCCACCAGAATTTTCCCAATCCGTTCAATCCGGCAACCACGATCAAGTATGATATACCGGCCGCATCGAAAGTAATCATACAGGTGTACAGTATCCTGGGTGAGAAAGTAGCAACGCTTGTCAATGAAGAACAGCAGCCCGGATATTATAGTCTCGAGTGGAACGGCCGAACGGATTCAGGTCAGTCGGTGGCGAGCGGTGTTTATATCTATACGATTGCTGCGGGCGATTTCAGGCAAGCGAATAAGATGGTGTTCCTCAAATAATGTGTGACCGTGAGATGGAGCCCATCCCGACCAGGTCGGGATGGACTCTATACAATTTATTGTATCACTCAAGTGTATACCTCTTCGCCAATTCGGTATATTCTTCAACCTGTTGTTTCCTCCATTGTGCATTTTTACCCAATTCCTTCGCCATCAATGCTGCGACTTTCGGTGCAATCTCCACACTTGCCCGGGCATTTAACAGCAATGCCCGTATTCGCCGGGAAAGCATGTCGTCGAGCGTAC
>PWTU01000085.1 GCA_003562775.1 Ignavibacteriales bacterium | reverse complement strand
TTTTGCTGTAAGATTAACTCTATATTCTCTTGTATGCATACACCCTCCATTTAATGTGGTTTGTTAAACGATGCATACAATATATTGAATTATAATGAATTATGTAAACTTTCTACTAGTTTTACTACTTTCCATTCATTTGGAAGCAAACCCAGTTCAGTTTCTTTATCTCCGTTTTGCATAGTTGTTGTGTTGTTGGTCATAATCTTTGGAGTTCGGGCCTGCCCCGATGTTGTTTATCGGGGAGCCCTGCTGCCGCTTTTACACCTTTTTTTTAAAATTTTTATAGCAATAGCAACTTATAAAATTTTTATCTTTCCTGAAAGTTATACTGGATAATTCAACGGAATCATTGCCCGTCACCAAAAGCGCAAGCGTGGCTTGCGCACTCCATATGTGGACTGCGGGAGCCCTGCTCCCGCCTTCACACCCTTTTCCTAAAATGTTTATAATAATAGTAACTTATAATTTTTTTATCTTTCCTAAAAGCAATACTGGATAATTCAACGGAATCACCCTCCTCCACGAAAAGCACGAGCGTGGCTCGTGCACTCCATATGTGATTCTCCCCCCGGTGTACGAAATAAATGACAGCAATTACATCCGCATCCACAAACAATCAATATTCAATCCACACTTTCCTCAAATAACGTCAATTGTACATCATCCTTACCGGATTGATCTTTGTCAATTACTTTTTTTGCCGCTCCGTCAGTCGAAATTATTTCCAATGTTTTTCTGAGTGAGCCGTGTGACTCGATACCGGACAACGTTAATTTGTGAGCTCCCTTTTCAATAAGCAGTCTGTTGCCCTCGGGAACATCATCATCTGCTCTAACAAACAGAGATATCCACTTTTTATTGATATTCTCAATTGCGCCCGCCCACGTACCGCCTTTCTGCTCCGATGCGCTAATAACCAGCGCCCATTCCGCAAGTGTGTAGATATACTTGTTGCGGCTCATCGCATTGCCCACGTTAAAACCTGCATCGGGATTGAACGGTGATATCAACACACCCCGTTCATCGCGTAACGAATTCCTGTACACGCCGGATAACGCCTCTTTTGCCAATCCGTTTGCCAGCACACCGATATATGCTCCGCCCTTATCGGCAACTGTTATCATTGCTTCACGGTCTATTCCCTTCGCTCCGCCTGAGATTATTTGTATGTCCTCGCCGGCACACATTTCCGATATCCGTTTCGTAAACTGTATCGCCTTCTCATCAGGTTTCCGGGAGCCGACAACCGCCAATCCGCCGAAATCGAGCAGGTCCTTGTTTCCAACACCGTAGAGAACCGGAGGGGAAGAATTTCCCAAATGTTTCTTTATTCTTCCGGGATATTGTTCATCGATTCTGCTGATAACCCACAAACCCTGATTGAACCATTTCTCAAGAACAAGCGCAAGCTTCCCGCCCCGGTCGAGCAATCGCCTGACCCGGTCTACATCTAACGTAAAGTTTTTGGAATCGTGTAACTCCCGCAATACACTGTCGTCAAAGATATTCTTCGGACGGAGATTATTTTCAGACAACCATTTTGCGACTGAATTATATTCCTTCAATGTAAGAGGTTCATCCGTCTCTTTCTTTCCGATATTAGCGGTCAGCAACAATATCGCCTGCACATCTTCAGACAGTATGTAGTTATTCAAATCCATATCGTTTCTATTCAATTATTCAAGCGGCGTCGTCATTGATAATGCAACCGGAAATACCGGTCCGCTGCCGCTTTTTCTGAGCAATGCTGCTACGATTGTCAGGGTCCATCGCGAATCGACCAGGTCATCGATTAATAATACGGGTTCCGGTTGTACAAGTTCATCTTTTATGTTAAAAACACCGGCAATATTTCTCGCTTGCTGGTAGCTATTCTCCATATATTTCTGCGGCTCCGTATCCCGCACTTTCTCCACACTATCAATAAAAGGTAAATTCAACTTATTTGCAACGCGACGGGCAAAATCGGGCACAAGATCGGGACGTGAAATCGATGGAATACACGTAACCCAGCCGGGGTAAGGGTCCGGTTCCCAGCGCTCTTTTATCATTGTAACAACTCCGTCCACCAATGAATCGGAGAACCGTCCATGCTCTTGTTTTCCCATTCGCACCAACTCACCCCATCCCGGATCGCCCCAAAGACACAGGGTACGCCCTTCCATCATCTGAAGTAATTCGGGAATACGACCATCCCAATCATACTCATCGACTAAGGCGTCCCCCGGCCACATTTTTCTTACTTCAATAACCTGATCGAGCCGCTTTAAAAATTCAACGGCATCGATCACCAACTCCTCCGAATATTCTTCCGGCAACAACGGATTTCCAGTACATGGAGCGCACCTCCCGCAGGGTTCTGCATGCGGATCGTTTAACTCATCCTGTAAGAACTTCATCAAACACCCGGTACTATGTAAATAGTCCCTCATACGGCGTTGTTCTTCTTTACGTATCGACTTTAAAAACTCAACTTTTTCCATATCGGGTTTATACTCGACGGGTGTCGCATAGTATTTGCTTTTTCTTTTTACAACAGGCGGTTTAGGTTCCACAAGCAGCAGTTTTAGTACTTTCTCGATCTTCTTTCTTGAAATGTTAACCTTACCTTCGATCTCCGCCATTGAAAGCCCACCCTCCTGCTGATTCAATACCTCTAATATTTCATTGGCGTTTGCTTCCGGAGGGAATGCAGTATCGATAAAATAGTTCGTGATATCTTCATCCTCCCCGCCGCTCAGCATTATACCATACGCAGAGTCGACAGCTCTTCCTGCTCTGCCGACCTGTTGATAATAATGAACAACCGATGCGGGGCGTTGAAAGTGAATAACAAACGATAGGTCGGGTTTGTCAAATCCCATACCGAGTGCGGTCGTCGCGACTAACGCTTTTATTTCATTGTTGATTAATTTCTTTTCAAGCTCAACGCGACTCTCATTGTCAAGTCCTCCCCAATATGCGTGCGCATCGATCCCTTGAGTTTGAAGCCAATCAGCAACTCGCTGTGAATCCTTTATGGTCAACGTATAAATGATACCGCTTCCGGGAATATTTTTCAGATGTTCTGCGAGCCAAGCCATCCGTTCCGCCTGATCTTTGAGTTTAATATTTTGCAACCGGAGACTCGAACGTACCAGCGGTCCCCGCATCACTTCCAGGTTTTTTCCTAATTGCTTGGTAACATCGTTCACAACCCGGTCATTTGCCGTGGCGGTGGTTGCCAGCACCGGTACATTCGGCGGCAGTAATTTCAGGATCGATACAATTCTGCGGTAATCGGGTCTGAAATCGTGTCCCCAATCCGATATGCAATGGGCTTCGTCGACAACGAATAATCCGATCCCTTTAGCAATGGGAAGCAGGATATTATCGCGAAATTCATCGTTCGCCAATCGCTCCGGTGATATCAACAATACATCGACTTCACCACGGAGAAACCTGCTTTGGACGTCTTCCCAATCCTGCCGATTACTTGAATTGATTGTTGCTGCATGTATGTCGATTCTCTCAGCCGCTTCGATTTGATTTCGCATGAGAGCAAGTAAGGGAGAAATAAGCAAAGTAGGACCTGCACCCTGATCGCGTAGAAGTCTTGTCGCAATAAAATAAACGATGCTCTTTCCCCAGCCGGTTCGTTGAACCAACAGCAGGCGGGATTTATCGATTACTGTTTTATTGATTGCCTCCCATTGACCCGGACGAAATTGAGCCTCCGGATTTCCGAGAGAAACTCTGAGATATTCGAGAGCTTTTTGCTCGGGATTATCAGCCATTTTGTGAACTCCCCTGTATTTTTGAAGCAAAGGTATCTTACCTACGCACCTCTAACTTGAAATCACAAATAGTGATTTCAAGTAATCACTCAAAATCTACTGGAACAAACTGCGATTTTAGAAGAAATAATATGGTTCCTAAATAGAAACTCGAATTTTGAATTTACACTCAAATTTTCAAGTATTTTTTTAAAAATTTGACATTTACACAATAAGAATTTAGATTTTAGATAGAAATGCGCCACTTACAGTCGAAAACCCTGACGAGGTCAGGGGAACCGCTCGACGGTAGTCCCACTATGGGACGTAGATTGTAAGGGTGCATTTTCATTTTTGTAACCTAAAATTCCAAATCGTGAACCTATATGGACTGCGGGAGCCACGCTCCCGCTTTTTGAGTTTTGCTGAAATACTTAAATATATTAGCAATAATTTTGTTTACATTTCAAAACGTCAATACAAAATTGTAAGATTCTACCGTCCTTCAACCAAAAGCACGAGCAGGGCTCGTGCACTCCAAATTACAAATTACCATACCGGAGTAAAATCATCCCGTACATTTACTTTATCATATTTGAAGGATTGTATCTTTCGGTACAAAGACGGTTTCGCATTTACTTCAAACCAACCTGCCGAGCAAAAGGGGTACTGCGATGCTACCTTGACTAACCTGTGTTTCACCGGATTATTATGTACATAGTTCAACCGAGCATAATAACTTTTCTCATATGTTAAGAGAGTATCCCAGTACTGAAACCACACTTTACGTCCTTTCTTTCCGTCTATGTTGTTTAATTTCCGCGATGTTTCCGAATGTAATCGTTGTGTAAGTGTACGCACCGTTTTTCCTTTCTCAGGGGATTTTCCGATAAAATGATAATGATTTGAAAACACCGCCCATGCCTGGAGTTCCCATTTATAATCTTTCATCACCTCAAATAATATTGACTGTAACAAACGCAACTTCGTATTGCCCCGAAAAAGATGCGCTTGATTGTATGTGGCTGCTGTTACGATATACATCCTATTTGGCTCGTAAATATGTGCAGGACTGTGGTGCCAATGATTTATATCGACTTTCATAGCTCACCTCTTTTGGAGTGCGGCAGCCACGCTGCCGCTTTTAAAATTTTAGTGAAACTTTACAATCCAAAACGGCTATAAACATAATGATATTCTACTATTCTTCTAACCAAAAGCGCCACGCCACAGCGTGGCGCACTCCAAATATGGACTGCGGGAGCCCTGCTCCCGCTTTGGGATGCGGGCGGGCTCGGAACAGCTAATAGAATAGTACAGATATAATGCTACCTTTGTATTTGTATAATTTAAAAACTTTATTAGCTAATTAAAAAATTCTGCTTGTCTACAACGGAAAGCGGGAGCGTGGCTCCCGCACTCCAAACTAAAAACCCAACTCCTCCAACACATCCTTCAGTTTCTTATCCGCCTCGGTTCGTTCCTCTTCAGCTTCCTGCAAGAGCACCACCGCCTCATCGAGAGGGAGGACTTCCTGTTCGGCGCCGGTTGTTACGTAACGGCTCGGTGATAAATTGTAATCGTTCTTCACGGCATCGTCTATGGTAATCACCGTTGAGAGGGATTCTTCTTTTTTCCATTTCCCGAATATCTTGCCTACGGTCTCGATGTGTTTTTCTTCGAGAAAATTTTTCGGTCTTCCTTTCAAAAACTGCTTTGAGGCGTTGATGAGCAGTATCTCTCCCTTTCGTTCCTTTGCTTTGTTTATCACAAGAATGATCCCCGGTGCGGTGGTGTTGTAAAATAAATTTTCGGGCATGAGGATCACCCCTTCAATCCAGTCTTTCTCGACAAACGCGCTGCGGATATCACGTTCTTTATTTGAGCCGGTGTTGCCGCTTCCCCGGCTCACCGCTCCGGTATCGAGCACCACCGCCATTCGTCCTTTTGTGCTCAATGATGAGGTCATATGCTGCACCCATCCCCAGTCGGCGCTGGATGATGGCGGAATACCGAGTGAGAAGCGTCCAAACGGATCGTTCTCATATTGCTTTGCACTGAACTTCTGATTCCACATCGGATTTGCGGTTACGAGATCGAACTCGTGAAGCGAACCGTCGTCTTTCGTAAATGCCGGACGCTGCATCGTATCGCCGAGGGCAACTTCCGCATCCATATCGTGTATGTAGGCATTCATTCTCGCCATCGCAAAGGTCGAGGGATTGATCTCCTGTCCGTACAAACGCAGCGGTGCAACATCCTTCGGCAATCTCTTTCTGCCATTCTGCTGCTCGCCTTTACTCTCAAGCAGTTGCAGATGACATTTAATAAGTAAACCGCCCGAACCGCAGCAGGGATCGTACACGCTCTGTCCCGGTGCCGGATTGAGAACACGCGCCATCAGCACTGCAATTTCACGTGGCGTATAGAACTCGCCCGCACTCTGTCCCTGTCCCTCGGCAAACTTTCTGAGCAGATACTCATAAGCCCTGCCGAGGATGTCCGGCTCGACGTCATCGAGACCGA
>PWTU01000069.1 GCA_003562775.1 Ignavibacteriales bacterium | reverse complement strand
GTTAATCTATGGGGAGTAACCTAAAATGAGATTTCAAAAAATAATGGTGGTTGACGACGAACCCGATCTGCAGATGCTGATCCTGCAGAAATTCAGGAAGCAGATACAAAACGATGTGTACGAATTCGTCTTTGCCTAGAATGGTGAGGAGGCGCTCAAACATTTGAATAACGGGGCCGATGATATCACGTTGATATTATCCGATATTAATATGCCGAAGATGGATGGGCTAACTCTGTTGCAGAAATTGCAGGAAATAGATAACCCGGCGCTTAAAACGGTGATTGTGTCTGCGTACGGCGATATGGAAAATATCCGTACTGCAATGAACCGCGGCGCGTTTGATTTCGTCACCAAACCGATTGATTTCAACGATCTGCATCTTACCATCGAAAAAGGACTGAAAGAAATTACCGGAATCAGAGAAGCACTTGAAGATCGCAAAAAGTACATAGCTGTGCAAAGCGATCTGAGTACTGCGTACCGTATACAACAGAAAATTCTTCCGCAGAATTTTCCGGCATTCCCCAATCGGGATGAATTTTCTATCTATGCCGAAATGCACCCGGCTAAGGATGTCGGCGGCGATTTTTACGACTTTTTTCTCATCGACGATAATCATCTTGGCTTCGTTATAGGCGATGTATCGGGAAAAGGAATATCGGCTGCTATCTATATGGCGGTGTCACGGACTATGATCAAAGGTATTGCTTCACAAATACTCGATCCGGCAGCATGTCTTTCGAAAGTAAACTCCATGCTCATTCCCGAAAGCGACATCAACACATTTGTGACTGTGTTCTATGGGGTATTGGATATAAAAAACGGTATCATTAGTTATTGTAACGGTGGGCACAACCTTCCGTATAGAGTAAAAAATAATAATACAGTATCTCAAGTCGAGAATACCTCGGGGTTACTGCTGGGTAAACTCGAACCCATCGAATTCGAAACGAAGCAAATTCAATTTACACCGGGCGATAGAATAGTTCTGTATACCGACGGTGTAACGGAAGCGATGAATGAGATGGAAAAAATGTATGACGAAGAGCGGCTTGTTAAATATCTCGAGAATCATTGTCCTGAAAACATCGATAAACTCGTGAAGGGGATTATAGTCGATGTGCTCAAGTTTATGGGAAAGGGAAGCCAGACGGATGATATCACCCTTCTTTCACTTGAGTATTGCGGTGTGGAGTGAGACTTTTGGGGACTCGGGTGAAACCGGGTGTGAAAGATCCACAAAATTCACGATAATAGACGTATTTTAAAAAATTGACGCATTCACAAATTTACTCTCTAAAGCGGGCAAGGTCTTTTTTTCAATGTTATAAATGACTATATTCTCATAGTGTATACGACCCGTTGTAGTAGAGGGTTTCACATATCATTTTTAAGGTGCAATAACATCGACCATAGAGGAATCACATATGCCGAAAGGAATATCGGTATCGGGGTTTATAAGCTGGAGCACCGATAAAAACAAAACGGTGTTTAAAGGTGACATTCATACCGGCGATGTTGTGTATATCAGAACACTCAATTCGTTGTACACGCTGTCTGCTCGCGATGACGGGACTTTTCTGGTGTCGGGAGGGTGGTTCGATAAGTATGGCAGGTCTCCCTTTGTTACCCGCATCAACGGATGCACCTACGGCGGTAGTATGATTAATATCGCAGCCGTTGCGTCTTGCGGTCTTTGTGTCGAATTTGGAAACCGGGTTAGAACAAGCCCGATTCGAAAAATCATGATTATTCAGCACGCACGGAAAAATTAACAATCTGAAAGAGACTTTTTCCCCGATATTATGCACATAGAATACTCGGACGATCGACCGGTCGATATGGAAAAACGATTTAAAAGAGACATATCATCGCTCGAAAGTATTTTTTCTTTTATTGAGCAATTCATAACTTCGCATAATATACCGCCATCGGTGATGTACCCGGTACAACTTGTTATCGAGGAATTGTTTACCAATATTCTGAAATACCAGCCGGATGGTAAAGACGATGTTCATATGAATCTTCAAATCAACGGCAACCAATTGATAATACAACTGCGGGATTTCGATTCCGAACCGTTCGATCTGACAAAAACTGAAGAAATAGATACCGATGAATATATCCAGAAAAAGAAACCGGGTGGTCTGGGTATTCATCTTGTAAAACAAATGGTCGATTCACTGAACTATGAATATGATAACAGGACCAGTACAATAACGCTCATTAAACATCTGGAGAGGTAATATGTTCCATGTTGACCATGGTACAGAAGGAACTATCGCATTAATTGGAAGATTGGATGCATCACAAGCCGATAAAGTAAAGTCTGTTTTCGAAAATATTACCGAGTCAAAAATAATCGATTTGAACAAGCTTGAGTACATTTCAAGTCTCGGGCTCGGCATTCTGTTTAGCGCACAGATACGGTTGAAGGAAAAGGGGCATCAACTGAAATTAATCAACATGAACGATCACATACGGGATGTATTCAAGTATACTTCATTCGATAAAATGTTCGAAATAGAATAAAAACGATATCGTATGATTTTGCTGCACGCGCATACGGAATATACACCCGAAGGCGGAAAAGATATCAACGACCGGGACGTGATCCTTCGGTGTAAGAAAGGGGATGTAGAATCGTACGGCGAAATCGTGCAGAAGTATCAGAAAATGATATTCAATATCGTCTACCGGATGCTCGGCGACCCTGCCGACGCTGAAGATATTACGCAGTCGGCATTTATTAAAGCATACGAAAAGCTCGACCGCTACAATCCGGAGTATCCATTTTATAGCTGGATTCACCGCATCGCGGTCAATGAAGCCCTGAACTTTATCAAACAACGGCAACGTATTGTGGAATTACACGATACCCATGAATCTCCCGATAATGATCCGGAGGATGAATTTACACAGAACGAAATCCAGCAACAAATCGATCAAGCGTTAGAAAATCTCACACCGGCGAATCGAATAATCATTATTCTACGCCATTTTGGCGAATTATCATATCGTGAAATAAGTGAAATTCTGGATGTGCCCGAAAAAACCGTAAAATCCAGATTATTTACCGCACGCCAGGAATTACGCTCCATTCTTTTATAATTTTTTTATTTTCTTACCAACTTTTACCGTTGTCGATTGTATTATCTATATAATGCACGAAGGTTAACCGGTTACCGTTCAACAAACTTAAAAACGCAATAGTATGAAAAAAGAAAAACTAATTGAGCTTATAAACAAAGAAATCGATGGATATAATTCCGGGCGAAAAAGCAAGCAGCTTTTTAATATTCTAAAGCAGGATCCGGAGGCGGATAAGCTTTACCGAGACCTCCTATCGCTCTCACAACGAATGAAGCAAATACCGACGGTCGATCCTCCGTCGTATATGTCAACACATATAATGAATCAGGTGAGAGGGCAACAAGCACACAATCAAAATCATCAATCGTTCAACTTATATAGGGAGGTTCAAATGGCAACACAAAAATTATTCACCGGGAAGAAAGCCGCGGTATTGCTGGGAGGCGCGGTGGTAGCAGTTCTGGCAATCGTATACTTTACGGCACTCTATCCGCCGGCTGAGTCGGAAGATGTTGCCGGTACAATTGGTGTGGAACGGGCGGAACGGTATCGTGCCGAGCAGCCGACATCCGAAGATGTCATTCTGGAAAATGAACAGTATCAGCAGATACTCCAAAGTGATGCGTTCATAAATCTTGTAAGATCCGATTGGTTCCAGGCAGCAATGCGTAATGACAATATTGTTGCGGCTTTTCGCGATGAGAATCTGATCGCTGCACTGCGGAACGATAATATCGTTGCAGCGCTTCGCGATCCGAATCTGATTTCCGCATTTCGCGATGAAAACCTGGTGGCAGCTTTACGCGACGATAACATTGCCGCAGCATTCCGTGACGATCAGTTGATGGCAGCGTTGCGCGATGATAATCTTTTAGCGGCGTTGCGAAATGATCAGATCGTTGCAGCGTTTCGCGACGACCAGCTCATGGCTGCTTTGCGGGATGAAAATATTGCCGCGGCATTTCGCGATGACAATCTTATGGCTGCATTGCGCGACGACAATATCGCGGCAGCGTTTCGCAACGATCAGTTAATGGCTGCATTGCGCGATGAACATATAGTGGCGGCATTACGCAACGAACAATTAATGATGGCATTGAGGGATGCCAATATCATGGCCGCTCTTCGCGATGAAAATCTGGTGGCAGCGTTGCGGAACAACGACATCGTGGCTGCATTCAGAGATGCGGAACTTGTCGCTGCATTGCGTAACGATGAGATCGTCGCTGCATTCCAGGATGATCGTCTGATGGCGGCGCTGCGTAACGATTATGTAGTCGCTGCACTCCATAACGATCATTTGATGGCGGCGCTTCGTGACGATAATATCGTCCAGGCATTCCGTAACGATCAATTGATGGCGGCTTTCCGTGATGAGCGGATTGTAGCAGCGCTGCGGAATGAGCAATTGATGGCAGCCCTGCGCAACGATTATATTGTTGCCGCATTCCAAAACGATCAATTGATGGCGGCATTGCGGGATGATAATGTACTTGCTGCATTCCGGAATGAAAACTTAATTGCAGCTTTACGAGACGATAACGTGCTTGCCGCATTCAGAAATGATCAGTTGATGAGTGCCCTACGCGATGAGAACGTGGTCGCTGCATTCCGGAATGAGCACCTCGTGGCTGCGTTGCGCGATGCAGATATCGTAATTGCATTCCGGGATGAGAATCTTATGCAGGCATTACGCGACGATAACATCGTTGCGGCATTCCGCGATGACAATATTGTTGCCGCATTCCGGGATGCAAATGTGATTTCACTCGCTCACCAGGATGCGTTTATTCAATTAATGAACTATGATATCTTTGTTCAAATGGCCCGTGAAGACTATCAATCGTTGCTGCAAGTTCAATAAGCAATGAACAGGTGACGGGGGGAATGCAAAAGGCAGCGGTTGCACAACACATGCGATGCTACAGGGGAGAGTATCGCATGTGTGTTTTTATAATATTAAATGGAGGTTCAAACAATCGTTATGCGTTTGTATATTCCAATATTCGTACTGATTCTTCTTTCCTTTTCCACTTCTCTAAAAGGGCAGTATTTTACCGCCGAAACGGATAATCTTCAACTTATTTACTATGACCGCGGGCATGCTTATCTTGTGCCCCATCTGATAAGAAGTTATGAGAATGCATTGCAATACCATAAAAATCTCTTCGATTATGAGCTTACGGAGAGTGTAACCATGATTCTCGAAGATCTCGGTGATTACGGAAATGCGGGGGCAACGTCGGTCCCGCACAACCTCGTGTTGATCGGGATATCTCCGGTTCCCTTCGATTTTGAAACTACACCGATAGGGGAACGACTGACAAGCTCTATGAATCATGAGTTGGTTCATATCGTTGCACTTGATATGGCGTCCCGGTCAGATAAAGTATACCGAACTTTATTTTCAGGTAAAGTCCGTCCCGATAACGATGATCCTATCTCCATACTGTACGGTTATTTAACTACTCCCCGACTCTATTCTCCACGCTGGTATCATGAAGGCATTGCGGTCTTCCTTGAAACCTGGATGGCCGGTGGTATCGGCCGTGCACAGGGTGCATACGACGAAATGGTGTTCCGGACGATGGTAAGAGACGGGAGTCATATTTACGATCCGATGGGACTGGAATCCGAAGGGACGACGATCGATTTCCAGGTCGGTGCAAACTCGTATTTATACGGAACACGGTTTATGTCATATCTGGCTCTCAAGTATGATCCGGAGAAACTGATCGGGTGGGTTGCACGTCATTACGGAAGCAAGCGTTACTATCTTTCTCAGTTCAGGAATGTGTACGGGAAACCTCTCGACGATGTCTGGTCGGAATGGATTGAGTGGGAGCGGCAATGGCAATCGGAAAATCTTGAACGAATTCGACGAAACCCCGTGACGACGGACCGGCCCATTTCGCGCCGGGCGTTGGGTGCGATATCCAGGGCATTCTATGACGAGGAACGGAGGGAAATCTATGTCGCTGTCAGCTATCCCGGTCAGGTGGCACATATTGCCGGGATCAATATCGATGACGGTTCGATACGGCGGATCGTGGATGTAGAAGGGGCGGCGCTGTATTTTGTATCCTCGCTTGCGTATGATCGTGATACGGGCACCATTTTTTATACAACAAACAACAATGGATGGCGTCATCTGAATACGGTCAATGTCGATACCGGTAATGCGACACGTCTGAACCGAAGCGGCAGCCCCCACGACGTCCGGACCGGAGATCTCACATTTAATCCGATCGACCGGTCGCTCTGGGGAGTACGGCATTCAGGCGGATATTCTTCAATTGTCAGACTCCCCTATCCCTACGAGCAGTGGAACAGAATTCATACTATGGATTTCACCGAAGTGGTTTTCGATATCGACATATCGCCCGACGGTAAATATTTGAGCGCTGCGGTGACCGACATAGGAGGAAATAGTAAACTCATATTAATGGAAACCGAGAATCTTCTCAACGAAAATTTCACTTATCGCACTCTTTTTGAGATGGAAGGGAACATCCCTGCGAATTTTACCTTTACTTCGGACACAAGGTATCTCTTCGGATCTACCTATTACAGCGGTGTATCCAATATCGTTCGCTACGACCTCGAGGGAGATGAGTTGGAGTGGATTACCAATGCGGAAACGGGATATTTCCGACCGATTCCCATTTCCTCAGATTCAATTATAGCTTTTCGTTATACCGGAAAAGGTTTTGTCCCGGTATTGCTCGCAAACGAACATCATGAACGAATAAGTTCCATAGGTCTTCTCGGTTTTGAGGTAGTTACCAATAACCAGATCGTACAGAACTGGCAACTCAAACCCGACAGCTTTGACGTCGATGACATAATTCGTAATCGCGGCGATTATGCACCTATGAGTAATATACATCTGGGATCGATATATCCCATTGTGAGAGGATATCGCAACTACGTCAATGCCGGGCTGAAGTTTAAATTCAACGATCCAACGCTGCTGCACCAGATCGATCTGAGTTTGGCATATACTCCGACTTCACGCATTGACATCGATGAACGTTTTCATGCGACGTTTAACTACAAATTCAGGAGATGGAATGTTTTTGCAAATTATAACGCCGACGACTTTTACGATCTCTTCGGTCCGACAAAAACCAGCCGGAAAGGATATTCATTCGGTTTAAACTATCAGGGGTCGATCATATATGACACCCCGAGAATTATGGATTACAATCTGAGTGCATCCTACTATGGCGGTATGGAGCAGTTGCCCGATTTCCAGAACATTGACGTAAGAGTTCCCGACTTCTTTATGGCAACGGCGAGACTGAATTATCAGTATTTTCTTCATTCGCTCGGCGCGGTTGATCATGAAAAAGGACACCGGTGGCAAGGGATTTCGTACTTTAACTACGCAGACGGCACGCTCTACCCGCGCGTGTTGACTAATCTCGATTATGGTATCGCACTACCTATTCGCCACTCATCGATATGGCTCAGATCGTCTGCAGGCTATTCATTCGGCGACAGAGATGAACCGCTGTCGAATTTTTATTTCGGCGGATTTGGTAATAACTGGGTGGATCACCGGTCAGCCCGTAGATATCGTGAATTTTATAGTTTCCCGGGCGTCGAGTTGAATGCTATCGGGGGAACAAATTACGGCAAACTACTTATTGAATGGACGCTGCCTCCCGTCCGGTTCCGGCGGTTCGGGGGTGTCAGTCTTTATTCGAATTGGTCGCAGGTAACGTTCTTTACATCCACTATCGTGACCAACATAGACGATTCTTCGCTCCGGCAAAAACATTTTAATTTCGGTTCGCAACTTGATTTTAAACTTGTTATATTCTCTGTACTTGAATCAACCTTTTCCGTCGGATATGCCGTCGCGTCGAGCGACGGAACCTCCTGGACGGATGAGTTTATGATTTCATTAAAAATTCTTCGATAATTCAAACGGTATAGTGCTTTTTGAACGCAGAGATTATCCATAACCTGTTACACGCAGCGTTTGGTTTGGTTCCGGTGCTGTTGTTTATGGCAGGTCTTGTGTTCCTTGACAGTTTTAAATTAGTAACATTACGTGCAACAACAGGTGCAATAGCCGTGGGATGCGCCGTAGCTCTTGTACTGTTGGTTATACATACGTATCTTATTGATATTTTGTCGGTGAGCAATGTCTTCTTCTCACGATATATCGCACCGGTGACCGAAGAGATCGGTAAAGCACTGTTTGTCATCTATCTTATAAAATCCCGTAAAGTGGGATTTATGGTCGATGCCGCAATTTTCGGATTTGCCGTTGGCACCGGATTTGCACTTGTCGAAAATATATATTATTTATGGACACTCACCGAATCCAACCCGATAATCTGGATTATTCGCGGATTCGGAACAGCCGTTATGCACGGTGGAACAACAAGTATCCTTGCGGTTGTTACTAAGACATTAAGCGAGAGGGATTCTTCAAATTTACTGATTTGCATTGCACCGGGTCTTATTATTGCGATAATAATACACTCATTGTTTAACCATTTTATTATATCGCCGTTGTATATGACAATTATGATCGTTGGGGTATTACCGCTGCTGTTTATAATTGTTTTTCATAAGAGCGAAGAGTCGACGCGCAAATGGCTGGGATTCGGTCTTGACAGAGATGTGGAATTGCTCAGGATGATAATTGCGGGAAATATTTCCGAAACGCGTATCGGCCGTTATTTAAAAGCGATGCAGGAAAAATTCCCCGGAATGATTGTAGCGGATATGTTGAATTATTTGCGTATTTACCTGGAATTATCGGTGCGTGCAAAAGGGATACTGATTATGCATGAATCGGGCTACCGTGTACCTGTCGATCCGGAAATACGTGAGCGGTTTCGGGAATTGCAATTTCTTGAAAAGAGCATTGGTAAAACGGGAAAACGCGCATTGCATCCATTTTTGAATTTAGGTAACCGGGATTTGTGGCAACTACATATGATTAACAAAAAATAAACTCATCACTATATTAAACAGGAGGTTTCATAATGAAAATTTCAACGGAAGTAAAATCTGGTGTAGTACTTGTAAGCCCGAAAGGTAATCTCATGGGCGCACCGGAAACAGAAGATTTCCGGCAGGTAATTAAAGAGCATCTCGATGCAGGAGCGACGAAATATGTGATCGATCTCAGTAATGTGAAATGGATGAACAGTCTCGGCCTGGGAGCGCTCATCTCCGCATATACATCGGTGAAGAATAAAGAAGGCGTAATGGTCATAACGAATGTATCGGATAAAGTGAAAAGCGTCTTTATGATCACGCAGCTTATTAAGGTTTTCCAGAACTATGATACTGTTGACGATGCAATTGCAGCGATAACACAATAAGATATTGTTTTACGACGTGTTGTTTTATGACGAAGAGATCGGTTGACATTATTACGGAAAATTTTTACTTTTGAAATTCCAATTAAACATGCCTCGGTAATTGATTGGCTATATGGAAGACAGTAGTAGTCATACATTGAAAATAAATAAATCGATGCGGGATAGTCTGCCTGAGGTGATGTAGCCGTCTCTTCGTTTTCTTTTACTACAGTCGCCTCCGGTAGAACTATGCAGACACGGAGGTGTACCATGATTCATTTTGCTAACACCAAAATACTTACAATTCATTTAATCCTGCCAAAGTATGCGTTATTCGCATACCTTCACATCTTATCTCCCTTCCCGTGATTTAGTTTCTACCGCAATGTCAAAGTACTTTATAAGATAAATACGCCGGCAACGGATATCCGGATATTATCGACACGTAAAAACGTACATTTTGTCTTCACGGGAACAAATACAATGCGAGTGAATTATATTCAGTACTGCCGTTTTTTAATAATAATTTTAATAATCATCGGAATTTGCGGTATTGCACATGCCGAACGCCCGATGTTTACCGACGATCCGAACGTATCTCCGCATCGAGTGTTTACGCTCGAGTTAGGTAATCATTTTGATATATTGCGAAGTTCACAACGCCCGGCGCGGTTTATTAATTGGTTCGATCTGAATTTTGTGTACGGTTTTGCCGTGAATTATGAAATTACCGTCCATATCCCGGCGGGGATTATGATTTATGAATCGGGCGCTCCGGAACGAAGTAATTTAGGAAGCAACGATATATCGCTGGCTCTGAAAAGGGTATGGCATACCAAAGATGAAAGATGGGGGTTCGGTATCGAAGGTCGTGTATTGTTCCCGGTCGAATCATCTCCCGTTCTTGGAACCGATACGGAATCGTCGTGGATTAACGCGATGGCAGACTATACAACGGGAGGTTTGATTATTCGAGGAGCTCTCGGGTTGATGTCGTCGTTCGAAACCTTCGACAGCGGTTTTGTAACGGTGGGAATGGCAGTACGCACCGATTTCCATCCGGATCATTTTGGGTTTGTGGAGTTGTATACCGAGACGCCCGTATCATCTACCGGTGAAGAATTTCCGCTCGGCGTTATGGTCGGCGGCGGTGTCGGCGTATTGAATGATGTGATACTCGATTTCGGGTTGTTGATTGGACTTACAGATTCGACGGTATTTCCGGGCGTCGGTGTTTACACAGGGGTAACAATTGAGATTTAAGTACGGAAGGAGGTTATTATGACGGTAGAACAATTATCAACCAATGTGGATTTTATTAAGTTTCTCTATGAAAACAAAGATATGCGAGGGTTGAAGGACGCGATAAATACCTTTGAAGCGATTGAAGTCGTACATATACTCGAAGAATTATCGCCGGATGAACGTGTCATTGCATACCGGTTTTTACAGAAAGACCTTGCGCTTGAAGTTTTCGAGCAGCTCGATCCCGAGTTACAGGAACAGCTTTTGAATTCCTTCTCGGAAGTCCAGGCAGTTCAGATAATCGAAGAAATGGAGGCAGACGACCGCGTTCGCTTGCTCGATGAACTGCCCGCGCTTGTCGCAGAACGGCTGGTCGCAAAATTATCTGCGGAGGAACGAATGAAAACCTCCTTGCTGCGCGGCTACGAGCATGAAACCGCAGGAAGGATAATGACGCCCGATTATCTCAGTTTAAAAAAGAATATGACCGTCAATGAGGCGATCGAAAAAATTCGGGCAAGCGATGTCGATAGAGATAATCTGGCGACGCTCTATGTTACCGATGAATCGCGTATTTTAATTGGAATAGTTGATTTGCAGGATCTTGTTATCGCGAAACCGGATCAAACTATCGAAGAAATAATGACCGATGATATCGTGTATGCAACGACCGACAATGACCAGGAGATGGCGGCGAGGATGCTGCAGGAACACGATCTCATAGCGCTGCCGGTCGTTGATCGCGAACACCGGCTCGTCGGTGCGATTACTATCGACGACGTGGTCGATATTCTCGAAGAGGAAGCAACGGAGGACTTCCACAAGATCGGCGCCGTCGGAAAATTTAAGATCAATTTTCGTGAAGCGACGATTCCGTTCCTCTTCCGTATCCGGATCGGATGGCTGATGGTTTTGGTTTTTATGAATATTTTTTCCGGCGCCGGTATCGCTTATTTCGAGGATACCATTGAAGCGGTCGTAGCGCTTGTATTTTTTCTCCCGTTACTCATTGACAGCGGCGGCAATGCCGGTTCGCAGTCGGCGACGATGATGGTTCGGGCGCTTGCAACGGGAGACGTGGTGTTCAGGGATTGGTTTAAATTGTTGTGGAAAGAGGTGCGCGTTGCATTGGCGATGGGAGTAACAATGGCATTGGGAGTTGCATTAATTGCATCGTTCCGTGCGCCGGAAGTAATAACGGTCGTTGCATTAACGATGACGCTCGTTGTAGTCGTTGGCTCGTTGCTCGGCATGTCGCTGCCGTTTGTATTAAGCCGGTTTAATATGGATCCGGCAACGGCAAGCGGTCCGCTTATTACCTCGCTGGCAGATATTGCCGGTGTGCTGATTTATTTTTCGATCGCAACGTGGTATCTGGGAATTGGTTGAAAATGGTAATTTCTCCTTTCTTCCCTTTTTTCGTTTGGTTGTGAAATTAGATATAAATTTGTACTTTATTTATATTGTACTGATCGACATCTACTTGGAAGATGAGGATGTTTATCAACCGGAAATAGTTTTTATCGCGAATGAAAATAAGGGTATAATTCAGAATATGATTTAATTGATACCGGTATGATCAACTCCTCAAAACAAACTTTCCTCTCCACGTGCCGCGAAAACAACTTCTCTATAGTAGAACCGCGGCTTCAACTTCTTGAAAAATATGTGTCGCTTCTTCTTTTTCACAATAAAAACCTCAATCTCATCTCGCGCAAGGATGAGGAAAATATCTGGACACATCATATTTTACACTGTGTGAGCTTATTATTTCACCGGAAATTTCCAAAATCCGGGAACATACTTGATCTCGGGACAGGCGGCGGATTGCCGGGTATTGTTTATGCTATAGTACACCCGGAACTCAAGTTCACGTTGCTCGACGCCACCCGCAAGAAAATCGAGGCAGTTGGTTCAATGATAGCTGATATGAAATTAAAAAATGTTGAAACCGTATGGGGGAGAGCAGAAGAAGTCGGGAATCAACCGGACTATGCCGGAAAATTCGATATAGTGATCGCGCGGGCAGTTGCTCCTCTCGATAAGCTCGTAAAGTGGGCAAAACCATTTCTTGCCCCTTTACAAAAGTCCCATACGATGTTGCCGGATTACATACCTTTGCGATCGCTCGTGGCATTCAAAGGGGGTGATTTGAACGATGAAATAAAACAAATTAGCAATAATAAGACCGCAAGGGTTGTTGACTCCGTCACCCTCGATACCAAAGAGGACAAAAAGGTGGTCATTATTCGTTACCTGTGACAGCCATATAAAATCGCCCACGAATCTTCACTAATCGTTATTAAAAATATTTGTGCTGATTCGTGGGAGACAATTTTTAATATATACCTTATCCTCACTATAACAAGTTTATAATCTCTTCACTCATCGGCTCGGTTCTCGATGAAAACACGTGAGTCAAATCGCCGTCCTCATTTATCAGGTACTTATAAAAATTCCATTGCGGTGAGGTGCTGTTCCAGCCGTTGAGCGATTCGTCCGTGAGCCACTTGAATATGTCGTGCTGTTCGTCGCCGCGAACGGAGACCCGCTCGGTGAGCGGAAACGTTACACCGTAGTTTCTCCGGCAGAATTCAGCAATTTCCTCGTTTGAATCGAATTCCTGTTCGAAGCTATTCGACGGAAATCCGATTACCACCAGGTTATCGCTGAAGGTATTGTACAATTCCTCAAGTCCCTCGTATTGCGGCGTAAATCCACATTTCGAGGCAACATTGACGATAAGTAGCTTTTTCCCCTTAAAATCCGCGAAATCTATCGTCGAGCCGTCAATTGCGGTGACGGAATAATCGAATATCGATGCTTCACTCCGATTATCCTCAGGACGCTCGGCTGCGCTGGAGCAATTGAACGAGATAATTGCCAATGTAAAAAATACCGCCTTTACTATAGTACTATGTTGCATATGAATCCTCCTTATATTTTTGAGTTATTATGAATAACACGGATTTCATTAAATTAATTCTATTTTCAATTGCAGAATATAAAAAAAAATAGTATCATTTGTGTCGGTAATTCTCTATGCATTAATAACGGTTATTTCAGCCACAAACAGAGTGAACGTTATGAATCTAAAAATTGTGCTTATCATTATTATACTCGCCCTCTTCCTTATTGTGACGCTGCAGAATACGGAAGTTTCGCTCTTTAAAGTCCTTTTTTGGGATATAGAAATGTCGCGTATCGTGTTCATATTTATCGCCATACTCGTTGGATTTATTGCGGGCTATGTGGTAGGAAAAACAACAGGCGGGAAAGCTGACAAAAGTAATTCTAAAAAAGAGAAAAGTAAAATTGCCTGAACCGGTAGGTTGCGTATTGGGTAATAATTTTATAACTTTCTAAATTCGTATTACAGACATCGACGACACAACGATCAATTAAACAGAGTGTATTCTCCGGGACAACATTAGCTGTTGAACGTATAATCAATCCATTATTCCATCATCTAACCGAAAGGATTACATTATGGTACGATTACTATCTGTAATCTTCGTTGCAGTTCTAATTGCAGGTTGTGCTCCCGAATCGCCGCAGGAAAGACTTGCGGAGGAGAATAAAGCGAGTGTTGAAAGAATTTATGAATTGTTTGTTGCGGACGACTGGGAAAGTCTTGCCGGCTACTTTGAACCCGATTTCGTCGATCATAATCCTGAACCGGGACAGGAACCCGGTTTTGAAGGGTTAAGGGATATGTTCAGAGAAATTTACAATGGTTTTCCCGGGTTTAATATCGATGTCGGGCATATAATAGCTGAAGGAGAATATGTGAGTACCCGGGTAGTGTTTACCGGTATACATGAGGGTGAATATCATGGCATCCCGCCGACCGGTGAAACCGTTTCGATCGAGGGATACGAAATTATCCGTCTCGTCGACGGAAAAGTTGTAGAACGATGGGGACTTTTCGACACCTTCACTTTTCTTATACAAGTCGGTGTCATCGAACCGCCGGCTATGTGAAATATAGTTGATCGATTTCTGTTATAACTTAACAATGATTTTCGTATATTGTTAGCGATACCGGGTGGACACATTCACCCGGTATCACTATAATAAAATATTTCAAAACCGTACGAGGTATTTGTGTACACCTCCCGTTATACCGCTTTTCTTATTCTTATTGTATCATTTACATCCTGCAACAGTACCTCGGTCGATCGCACCGAAATTTTATGGGATGAATGGGGTGTGCCGCACATTTATGCCCGCAACACCACAGAGCTTTTCTACGCAACCGGGTGGGCGCAAATGGAAAGTCACGGCAATCTTATTTTACGACTGTACGGAGAAGCCCGGGGGCGTGCGGCCGAATATTGGGGTGAGCGTTACATTGCTTCGGATAGATGGATACGAACGATGGGTGTCCCGGAAAGAGCCGGTGTCTGGTACGAATTACAATCCGATGAATTTAAAAAATATCTCAATGCATTTACCGACGGTATAAATGACTATATGGATGAAAATCCCGGTCTCATAGATGAATCTATGAAAAGGGTTTTACCGGTTACTCCCGAAGATATACTGGCTCACGCACAACGGGTTGTTCATTTTACTTTCATTGCAAATCCGGCTATGGTACCCGCTATACAACGACACCTCTCTGCCGGTTCAAATGCCTGGGCTATAGCTCCCTCCCGCACCGAAGGTGGAAATACTATGCTCCTTATTAATCCGCATTTGCCGTGGGGCGAGAATTTCTTCCGCTTTTATGAAATTCACCAGGTTACACCCGATATGAATTTATACGGAGCTACGCTTGTCGGCTTACCCTCTATTGCACTCGGTTTCAACCAACATCTCGGCTGGACGCACACGGTCAATACAATAGATGCAGCGGATACGTATATTCTTACATTGAGCGACGGCGGTTATCTATTCGACGGGGAAATACATCGCTTCGAAGAAATACAGGACACAATTTTTGTAAGGGAGAATAACGGTTCTATTCGTGCAGACGTGTTAACTATTCGTAAGTCAGTCCACGGTCCGGTTATTGTTCAGGATGAAACCCGCGCCGTAGCGCTTCGTGTTGCCGGACTTGATGCTGCGTTTATGATCGATCAATGGTGGAGTATGGGTCGCGCCAGAAATCTTGAAGATTTTAAAACCCAGTTGAAGCGTATGCAGCTTCCGATGTTTACCGTTATGTACACGGATCGTGAAGGCAATATTATGCACTTCTTTGCCGGCGCCGTGCCGGTGAGGGAAACAGGCGACTGGAATTTCTGGCAGGGTCTGGTTCCGGGTGATACACCGGCAACGCTCTGGTCGGATATACATCCGTTTGAAGATTTGCCGCTGGTTTTGAATCCCCCAACGGGATGGCTTCAAAACGCAAACGACCCTCCGTGGACGACGACGTTTCCGCTGGAAATTCATCCGGATGATTTTCCTCCCTATATCGCGCCGGTGGAGTTTGACTTCAGAGCGCAACAGTCAGCCCGTTTATTAATGGATAGCGATACCCTATCGCTCGATCGGCTGGTGGAGTTAAAACATAGTACGCGTATGAAGCTTGCCGATCGGATTCTCGACGATCTCCTTGCGGCAATAGATATCTACGGCGGTGAGACGGGTAAACGTGCGGCTGCGGTTTTGTCGGAATGGGACAGAAAATCCGACGCCGACAGCCGCGGCGCGGTGCTCTTTGCACAATGGGCGCAAAATTATAATATCTGGCTGAAGTTTGAAACTCCGTTAAGTCTCGAAAGACCCTTCGAGACACCGGCAGGATTGGCCGACCCTCAAGGCGCCGTTCATACGCTTGAGTCGATTGCCAAAGCAATAGAAAGCACCTATGATTCGGTTGATGTGAGCTGGGGTGAGGTGTATCGTCTGAACATCGATGATTACGATTTTCCTGCAAACGGGGGACCGGGCAATCTCGGCATATTTCGCTTTCTTGGATTTCAACCGGCTTCTGCCGGGGAGAACCGGTATGCTGCAAATTTCGGAGATTCGTTTGTTGCAGCCGTTGAGTTTTCCAGTCCGCTCAGGGCGCAGGTACTCACATCGTATGGAAATGCAACGCAACATCATCTCCCCCATCGGGGCGATCAACTTGAATTGCTCGCCAACAAACAAATGCGCGATGCATTATTAACGCGTGAGGAGATTGAAGCAAACAGCGTTTCACGAATGCTTTTTAATGTGTATTGAATTTCCCGATGAGAATACCAAACATCACAGTTCGTCAGCTCGATAATCACAACGAATACCTCGAGTGTGTGCGTCTTCAGCACGATACATGGGGTGAGCATTTTACCGAAGTAGTAAGTCCGGCTATTCAGATGGTCTCACAGAAGTTAGGCGGGGTAACAGCCGGTGCGTTCGACGCATCGGGAGAGCTAATCGGGTTCGTATTCGGGTTGACCGGGTTGAAAGACAGAAAACCCGTACACTGGTCGGATATGCTTGCCGTTCGACCCGAGTGGCGTGGAAAAGGCATCGGGCGCAGATTAAAGCTCTTTCAACGTGACGAAGTAAAAAAACTCGGTGTTGATGTCATGTATTGGACGTATGATCCGCTGGAATCGGGTAATGCACATCTCAACATCAATTGTCTCGGCGCCCGGATTGCAGAATATGCAGAAAATATGTATGCTACCGACGAAGGAAGCATCTTGCACGCCGGTCTCGGTATGGATCGCTTTGTAGTCCGGTGGAACTTTGATGAAGAGCGAGTTGAACGGGCGCTTCGCGGGGATTTACAATTGGATAACAGAAGTTTACAAACACCGGTTGTAAACACGAACGAATCCGGAGAACCGGTTGATGCCGGATTGGTGGACCAACCGGTTATTCGTGTTGAGATTCCGGTAAATATACAACGGATAAAAACGGAGTTTCCCGCTATGGGACCGCAATGGCGATTAAATACGCGGCGGGTGTTTCACTATTATCTTTCACGGGGATATGCGGTTGAGTCTTTTTATCGTGATGTGAAAACAGAGAGATGTTTTTATATTTTGAAAAAATAATATATCAATGTTCTCACTTAAACAAATAACACTGTACGAAATCCACCTCCCGCTTATAGAGCCCTTCACCATCTCTTCCGGTACGCAGGACATTAGACGCATTACACTAATCGAGGTTCTTGATAACGATGGGTATACCGGCTGGGGTGAATGTGTCGCATCCGAATATCCGAACTACTCTCCCGAAACGATAGATACCTCGTGGATAGCAATAAAGCAGTGGATAGCGCCACGCGTTCTCGGAAAAACAATTGCCGGTCCGGAAGAAATTTTTCCGTTCCTTCAGCAGGATATCCGCGGTCATCTTATGGCAAAGGCGGCGGTAGAAATGGCATGCTGGGAATTGACCGCGCAAAAACAAACCATCCCGCTTTCAAAACTGTTGGGGGGAACGCGCACTTCGGTTGAATCGGGAATTTCACTCGGTATTCAGAAAACGCCCGAAGATCTTCTCCGGAAAGTGAAAACCGCAATCGACCACGGTTATCGAAAGATAAAAATTAAAATTAAACCCGGGTCGGATATCGAATATATCCGTTTCATACGTGAAGAGCTTGGAATGCAATCGCCTCTTATGGTTGATGCAAACAATGCGTATACTTTAAACGATGCAGATGTGTTTAAAGAGATGGATGAATTTGGATTACTGATGATAGAACAACCGCTGGCGTGGGACGATCTGGTACGGCATGCAGAACTTCAAAAACAAATTAAGACCCCGGTCTGTCTCGATGAATCGATTACCGGAATTGATCGCGTTGAGGATATGCATAAACTCGGAAGCGGTAAGATTGTAAATATCAAACCCGGCAGGGTCGGTGGATTCGCATCTTCCATAGCTATTCACGATTATTGTATGAAGCATAACATTCCCGTATGGTGCGGCGGTATGCTGGAGAGCGGCGTCGGACGGGCACATAATGTCGCGCTGGCATCGCTGCCGAATTTTACCATTCCCGGCGATATCTCACCGAGTAAAAGATACTGGGAGAAGGATATCGTTGACCCGGAATGGGAGATGAACGACGGCAGCATGACCGTGCCGCTCGATAAAGCGGGAATGGGGGTTGAGGTGGATCACGACCGCATTGAGAATTTGATTGTGAGGAAGGAAGAAATTTAGATCGATTCGCCGAGCCGGCATGGGTGTGATCGTGTAAATTTGAAAATCAGTTTATAATAATTTAATCTTGACGTTTAAAGTATTTTATACTACTTCAACCTTCACATGGTATCCGATACTATTGAGCATCCCGGAAAGATCTTCATAACTTACTTCAAAGTTTTTTGCATCCATTAACCCTATTCTGGCAACAATTTCCTGAACCGTATCAGCTTCAAATTCTTCTTCCTGCATCACATTTTCACACCACTGTATCAAATCTTCCTTTGTTAATTTTTGATTTAGATATTTTTGAAGTTGATCGGCGAGAGTTTTTTTGGTTATCATTTTTTCCTCTTTCCCCTCAGTTGTTTATGACCTTTATCTATATAACCAATTTGCATTTTAGCTAAATAATATATTCATAGAATAAACAAATTGATATTGAGAGTCAAGATCGTTACGTACAGCGTTTGATTTTTATGCCCTTATAAAGGAAGAATTGTAGGTCGGATCGCGGGCTGATACATTGGTACAGAAAAAATTACCGTAAACACGCCATTGAAATTTATTGCGAAAAAGTGTAATATGTAACTAATTGTTTTTGGCACTTTCATTCGGTGATATCAATACCATTCCGTATCATGAAATCCGATATAAATATAAAACGGTATTTAGCAAGTCTTCTTGACGGAACACCTCCTGTCGGCGAGCTGACCGATTTTATACACTTCACAAGAAATATTACCGAAGCATATTTACTTCAGTTTCGTTCGAATGTGCTCACGTTGTGTTTTAATCATGGAATTTCGGTTTCCGATCTTGCAATCGATTGTATCGGTGATATATTTGCCAGGGATGAAAAAGAGGAATATTACATACTCAAAAAATTTGTTGATTCACTTTACCATCCGCTTGAAGATATACCCGAACACGAGTTATTTATTGCTTATAAATCCTTTGTTATCAAATTGGTAAACGCACAGCTTGCAAGAACCTATGCGCAAATCGATCCGGTGGGTGCGCGCGTTCATCGTAACATGAAAGATGCGGTTAAAAAATCCGCCGGGTTGACGCTGTATGAAGATTTCCGCGGCTATCTCATCCGGACAAAAAACGCCGGCGACGAACATATAGAATCGCAGCAACTCGATGAATTGCGACGAAGCTTACTCGAAGGATCGGATGTATTCCACTCGATGCCGAAGATAATCGAAAAACTCGCGATACTTCTCCGGAAAAGATATAAAAAATCCGTTAGACTTATCGATATCGTTCAAATTGTGAAAAATTATGTTGCCGGCTATTCGATGCAGGAGTTTATCGGCAATGGTATAGATAATGCCGATGATTTAACGTCGGTCGATATGACGATACTCCATAAATATATTCTGCGTGATATACAGAGTAAAATATTCACGACGTATGTTCTTTCGGGGAAAATAGACAAGCAGGAAGCACACGCTCTTTATTCCGTTATGTACGATATCGTTTCCGATCTCTGCAACGGAAATGCTTCATCCGATTCATATTTTACGGTAGCCAGGCGGCATCTGCCGGTATCGGAAAAAGAGTACGACATTCAATGGCGGGCAAAAATTGAGTATTTAGCCCGTTTGGCAAGGGAAAAATTAATGCTCTATTTTAATGAAAAATTATAAAATTTTTTTCAAAATTTTCTGGAAGCGTTGTCAGTTGTTGAAATTAATATAGTAAAAGGGCAGCGTATATGTGCTTTAGTTACCCGATAAAAAACAGTATAATTCTTATTAACCGATGTTACGCAAAGCAATAAAATACCCAACCCACTATGCTTCGACAAGCTCAGCATGTCGCCAACGCGCGCTGGAATTCACACTGAGTCTTCGGCTAAGCTCAGACGAACGCTTGTCGAACTGTATAGGGCGTGGATCAATATAGCAGAATATGGTTAACATCAATTATTATGTTGAAATTCGCCCAGATTATTATCAGGATCGATTTTATTTTGAGAGCGATTAACACAACTCTCAATGTTACGTTAGCAACCGATATTAACCGCTTTTAACCGTTAAAAACCGTTATTTACTGATAATTGGTTAGTTTACAATGTATTATAGGCAGCCATTATAGATGAAGAGACAAGAACACATATCCGAAGAAAGATTCGACACATTTGTGATATCGGCAGATTTGCTGGATAAAAAGGAACGCGAATTCATTGAGAATCATATCGAACATTGTCAGCTTTGCAGGGATTATTATATAAAAATACAGGATTTCTATCGTGAACTCGAGCAGCGTCTGCGTACTCCTCCCGGCGAAAAAGACCGTGAGTTGGCGCATGCGATGTTGAGAAAGCGAAGCCGCGGGTTATTGCCGTCAAAGTCGTTGGAGGAAAAACGATTTGAATCGCTTGTTAAAACCTATACCGATGTAGCCGTCGCATC
>PWTU01000579.1 GCA_003562775.1 Ignavibacteriales bacterium | reverse complement strand
TCTCTTTTGTTGGACAGCAAGGGGGTACCCCGATTTTAAATACGTGAGAAACTTGTACAAAATAGATATTTTAACACAATTTATAACTCATTGATCTTTTATTTTGGACAGCACTGATTTATTCTGGTAAATCCAAACGGTACCGGATGACTTTCTCAGAAGGTTCTGTTTGTACAACATAAAACCGATCATCGGAATCGACCGCAATTAGTCTTTGCGTATTTGGCAAATTTACCGAACCGAGATAGTGACCTTGTTTATTAAAAAAGTCTATAGCAGTTTTAAGTTCTCTACCCTCTTCTCCGGGAACGTACCAACGCACCGCATTTAGAAGAAAACCCTGTGATGTTAAAAAACACGGTCCGGTTCCACCATTATCCATTATTGACCGTACTTCTCCTGTACCTCTTATAAGAGGTGCTTTGACACGTGATTCTTTCTTCAAAATACGTTTTTCCAGCACGCCGTCAGGATTATATCTTCTTAATTCATAAGGATATGGAATGGCAATATATATATTACCATCTCGAAGAAATTGAAAAGTTTCACCAAGAGAGATACCTCCAAATGTTATTTCAGGATCGTATGTATAGAATATTTCAATATTGAATTGTTCTTCAAGCGTTTCCAGGAACAACACTCTCGCCGAAACACCATAATTTTTCATTGGATAACCGGATACAAGTAGTTTACCATGTTTTATGTCTATTTTATCGCGTAGGTTTGGAATAGTAGTAAGATATTCACCATCTTCATTGAATTTATCTATTCTGTATAAACTTTGATCCGACACATATACATTACCATCTTCGTCCAATGTCATACCCCACGGTTGCTGAAATTCACGCGGACCGGAACCGCGTCTCCCGAACTCGAAAAGAAATGTGCCGTCTTCATCGTATGTGACGACTCTGAAATTGCCTGCATCCAGGATGTAAATATTACCGTCAGAGTTGATCTCAACGGATCTTATTCTATAAAAGAAATCTTCCGGGTAATCTTCAGGAACTATAACAAGATCCTCGATTAATTCTACCTTATTTGCCCGCCACACACCTTCCCCGGGGTTGTCTACTATTTGTACGCCGTTTTCGACCCAGGTTTTACCTTGCCAGATAGTATCCTCTTTTTCGCTGCAACCGGAAATAAATAACAAAACAACGGCTGCATAGAGTAAATGCTTAAATTTGTATGTATTGTTTTCACAAATTCGTCTCATCTTTTTGTCTCCTTCATTATAAGAGTGTTAGGTTAATTTCAATTTTGTAGGGGCAGTCGAAGATAATAGCATTTTGAATCAGCGAGGAAGCTTAACGTTGTTAAAAATATAAATTCTTCATTATAAGCCGAGATTGTTCGGAGACTTCCTCCTCTTACAACAGGTAATTGTAAACTTAATTTTTGGTTCCCGGACTTAGTATCTATTGTGACAATGTCGTCATTGCCAAGTAAAATATATGCCATATCTCTGCCGACGGATATTCCTTTTGTTACCATCATTAACTGGACACCGTCAATATTATGTGAAAGTGCGCCTTTATGCCGTCGATTCTCTTTTCATAAACCAGTTCACCTGAGGAAGTATATTTTCGTATAATAGGGGCGTGATAAAAAGCAACGTATATATTTTCTTGCTCATCTATATCCATTTCAATACGATTAATGGCAATATTATACCAATCGTCGTAATCTGTATACTCTTCACCATAAGCGGTAGAGGCGGTAATCGGTTCACCGAATTGACGGAGAATATCACCTTTTTTATTGTAAACGGAAATTAGTTTTCCATCATGAGGTTGACCGAGAAAGATCTCATCTTTAGAATTAACGGCAAATCCACGCACCGTAGAGTTAAGAGGGAGGAAACCCTGATATTGTCCGTTTTTATCAAACCATTGTATTCTTTTGTTGCCACTATCTAAAACATACAAGCTTCCTATTTGATCAACCGCAATATCAATTGGCCAATGAAATGCGCCAGGTTCTTGTCCTGATCGTCCAATGTTACCGATAGCTCTTTGTTCGAAATCGAAAAGAATAATCCGGTGGTTCGATCCGTCTAATACAAAATATATATCCTCAAGTCGGACAATCTTTGTATAAGTACCAAAGGTAAAATCCTGAAAAATTTCAACCGGTTGGGTTGTTTGAGCTATATTTGGCGTAGGCAGGTAAAATAGAATACATCCTGTTATGAAATGTAGAAATTTCACTACGGATTCTCCAAAATATAAGTAATTTGATTTTTAAATATTTCGAATCTTCAATAATAAACTTTTCACGTTTCACGTCTCACGTTTGCCTTCTTCCCATAACCACCGAATACACCACCGGACACAACACCAGCACAAACAAATACGACGCAATCAATCCCCCGATCGTCCCCAATCCCAGACTATACCAGAACTGCGCCGTTTCTTTTTCCATCAATAACGGTGACAGTCCTGCTATGGTGGTCAATGTGGTGATCGTGATGGCGCGGACGCGGGTGGATGCACCGGTTACTATGGCTTGCAGTAATTCCATCGACCGGTGATTGCGGGCGATGGCGTCGACCATTAAGATTGAGTTGTTTATGCTTATACCTGCGAGCAATGCTATTGCAGCGTAACCGCCTCTGTCGAATTGCGCACCGGTCAGATAAAAAGCAAGAAACACACCGGCGACGGCAAATGGAACGGTTATCATGACGACCAGCGGTTTGCGGAAGGATTCATACAACGACGCAGTGACCATGAAAATAAATAACACCGACAACAGCAATATAAACGTCAGCTCCTGTTCATGTTCTCGCCGCATAATGAACCACCACCCGCGGTCGACGATGCTGTAGCCGTAGGGGAGATCGAATTCCTCCTTCACCTGATCCACAAACTCTCTGCCGAACCGCCACGGTCCGCGGTAATCGAAGCTGACCATTCGGCGGTACTGCTGATCCTCACGGTCGATGCGGGCAAGTGTGCGGCGCTCTTCAAGATGCAGGATGTCCGATAATTTATATGTTCCGCCTGCAAACGACATCGGCTGCGATAGCAGGTCGTCCACCGAGAACTCGTCGTAACCTGCATACCGGACGACATACCGGATATCTTCACCCTCGAGAAACCACTGCCCGCCCGCAACGCTTTCGCGGGTGTGCGTACGTAGTGTCTGCATGACGTCCGTGACGGTCAACTGATAACGCATCAGCGCATCACGGTCGATCTGTGCGGCTACTTCGAATAGATTGTCGCGCCTGCCGCCAGTGCGATCTATCTCCACGTTTGCAACTCGCGTGTTTTGTTCAAGCCGCTTGCCGAACTCCTCCGCAAGATCCCGTAGCCGGTAGTAATTATACCCCAGGAATTGAACATGAAACGAAGGCGTCGCCGCGCCGCCGGTAAAGAATCCCGGTCCGAAACCGAACACGCCCACGTTCGCCCCGCCGATCTGCGCCGCGTAGCTGGTGAGAAATCCCTTCAGGATATGCGGGAACGCGGCCATCTGAACCGCAGGGGGGAACTCGATGCGTATCTGTCCCTCGTCGTTTGAATAAATGTTTGTCTCGAAGAAATCGATCTGCCCCTCAAACGGCAGGAGCTCCCGTTCGATTTCCTGCATCACCTCGTTCAACCGGTCGATCTCGGTACCGAGGGGCATGCTCACGCGAACAAACAGATACGTCGCCTCACCCCACTGCCATACCTCGCCGCGGCTGACGTAATTGAAAAACAGATGCGTTGCACCGCCGAGCGCATGATCGATATACGGACGAACGGTCGCATACGTTTCACTTCCGAGAGTTGCGTTGTACACTTTTGCACCGGTTCGTGCAAGGAACGAACGCTCTTCTTCATCGTCGCCCGTTTCGGCAATCCGGTCGGGGAGAAGCCACACGGGTATACCGATGACGAGAAGCGAGAACGCTATGATCCATACTCTTTTTCGTATCGCGAAAGTGAGGACCGATTCGTATTTGCTCTTAAAGCTATTCTGCAGCTTTCTTGTTCTGCTCTCACCTTTAGCTGCGATAGGGAAGCGGTAAGAGAGAAGCGGGATCAATGTAAAGCTGACAAAGAGCGATGCGGCAAGCGACAGCACGAGTGCAGTTGCGAACTGCGTGAAGAACGGACGCAGGTCTTCGGATAACAGTACAAACGGCAGGAACGCGATGATGGTTGTCCCGGTAGCAGCGAACACGGGAAGGAACACACGCGATGCGCCGTCGAGTAATGCATCCCGGTACCGCTGTGCGCCGCGTACGCTTCGCTCGATCGAATCGAACACGACAATTGAGTTATCAACCAGCATACCGAACGCGAGGGTCAACCCGGCAAGCGTGAGGACGTTGACGCTGAGTCCGACAAAATAAAATCCGATCAACGTAATGAATACCGAGAAAAGAATGGTCGATATAACATAAAACGGCGAGCGTATACTGCCGAGCGTGAGTATGAGGACTATTAAAACAAATGCAAGCGCCAGCATCGCGCGGTTCGACAGGGTTCCGATCTCTTCGCGGACGTTCGTGCTGCGGTCGACCCGTATGCGCACGTCATGGCCGGGGGGAAGTCCGGCGGTTATTTGGTCGAGCGCTTCGTACACCCTGTCGGCTGTGCGGATGATGTTGGTCCCGGGTTCGCGTTCGATGGTGACGGACACCGCGGCAAGTCCGTTTATGCGCCGGTGCGAGCGCGGCGCCTCGTGCGTGATCGTAATATCGGCGATATCGCGAAGGTGAATGATGCGTCCGTCGGCGGTGGTCCGCACAACGGCGCCTCCGATATCATCAAGCCGGTCGGGGGATGTTTCTATAATAAGGGGGATTTTCATTGTCCCTTTACGCACGATGCCTGCACTTGCGAGGTTGCCGTAGACGCGGCGCCGGTACTCGCCGAGCGCCCGCTGTACATCCGGCATCCGTACGCCGTATGCCTGCATCAGCGCCGCATCCACGTCTATACCGACGATACGTTCCGTTCCGCCGCTGACCGAGACATTCGATATACCCGGAACGGCAAGGAGCGGCTGGATGAAATACCGGTCGGTAACGCGGCGGACGTCGTTTATCGTGCCGGGTCCCGTGACGGTCATGATAACGAATCCCTGCAAATCCTGCAGCTCACGGGGGACGAAGCGTTGAATACGCGGGTAGGTGACTTCGCGCGGGAATTCCTCATCGAGCATCGCAAGCTGTTCGTTCATTTCAAGGAGTACGTAATCGATCTCGATATCGGGCTGAAGTTCAACGTTAACGCTGGAACGTCCCTCGGTCGACGTCGAGCTGACCGACCTCACACCGGTCAACCGCTGCACCGCCTGCTCGATGCGGGAGGTTACGACGGCTTCGACCACCTCCGGCGGCGCACCGGGGTAGCTCGTTATAATAGAGAACCGCGGGTACTCCACTTCGGGCGACAGCTCGAGCGGAAGCTGTGTGATAACCGCCGCGCCGACGAGCACCAGAGCGGTGTAGAGCATGGCGATGAAAGTGCGGCGGTTGAGTATGTGGCTTAAAACTTGCATGAAACATTATATTAATTACGAATTACGAGTTACGAATTACGAATGGGGGACCGGCTGTTTTGCTCTTATGGTATTTCCTAACTCTGTCTTACAGAATCATAAATATAAAATTGGAAACATTTTAATGGGCTAATAATTTTCGTTCAATTTCCAAGTCATATCCCACATTCGTAACTCGTAATTCCAAATTGTTATAATTGATTTCGCAACGTTTTCAACGATGTAGTGATTATTGAGACCAACTCATTACATTCTTTTATGAGAAGCGTTATTTTATTTTCATCTCCAATTTTCATTTCATCAAGTATTTCAAGCCAGAACAATGATTCATCGGTTTCTTCCTCAACGGTTTTAAGTTTATTGATAAAATCTTTCTTCGATTTTGCCCGGCATGCTGCCCGGTAATTCGCCGCTCCGGAAGATGATGCTTTTAATAATTGATACGTGATGACACTACATGCCTGAGTCTTTGGCAGCTTTTCCAGCATTTTAAAGACATCAATGGTAAACCGTTTAAACCGGTCCTGTAATTCCTTCTTATTAAACTGTTCCCTCATTGCTGCATCCTCCCGATTTGTTAATTTGAAAATTATTAAAATACTACCTACTTCATAAATAATCCTTAAAAGAAACTCCATTACTTTAACAGGGCTAAAATATTTTCAAATAACATCCAACCCACTCCCCCCATTCGTAACTCGTAATTCGTAATTCGTAATTATCTCTGCATCTTCACCCACCGATCAACAAACGAATACATCACCGGTATCACAAACAATGTCAACACAGTAGCCGACACAAT
>PWTU01000374.1 GCA_003562775.1 Ignavibacteriales bacterium | reverse complement strand
TTTTCGACTTTGATTACGTTGAGCGTCCCGGCTCCGATGCCATCAGGGTTCAGCATTATTTTGGATTTATGTCGAGCGTGGAATTTGCCGTCAGTCCTGCACGACATAGCAGGAATATGGTTGCTGCGGCAAAGCTCGGTTTGAACCGGTGGGAATATGATTTTCAGGTTATTGCCGGGTATTATAGAAATAGATTGGCTATCGGCGGCGGATGGGCAGGCAATCTCGGTCAGGCAGGATTTAAGGGAGAAGGGACGTGGTTTTATGATATTGATGAAATACCCGGAAGGCAACGAGGGAATGTCGTTGCAGCAGTCGGACTGGATTATATGTTTGCTGGCGGTACGTTTGGTGTAGTTGAGGTTTTGTACAACGGTGGTCACGGCAGAATTCCCGAAGATGCATTTCTCATAACAGAACCTCTCAGACCTGATAATATAATGTTTTCTGAATATGCAATAACCGTCAGTGCCGACCATCCTTTTTCACCAATATTGAGCGGTGGTTTAGCGGTGATGGGGTTGCCCGATATTGAGGCAATTTTTATAATGCCCAATATCAAATATTCAGTAGCAACCGACATCGACTTTGAAATAGTCGCTCAGATTTTTACTGGAGGAGAAGGCACTCTTTTTGAAGCTGCCGGTTCGGCGTGGTATGCGGTGCTGCAGTATTCGTTTTGAATGAAGCAATTTAATTATTGACTTAAGGATATAAATCCCGAAGTCAGTGGTTGCAATAAATCAAAGCGGTAATAGCTCATTATCATCCAAATGTGGAGATCACTTGAATGGATTATTGAGCTATATAATGAGATAACAATAATGTGAATATAACAACAAATGCAGTATAGGACATTTGGCAAACCCGATAACACGGTGAATATCCTTTTTTACAGTAAAAGTAAATTCTGTGCAGAAAATCAAAGTTTTTTAACTGGGAGCATTGAAAACAGATGAAAATTGTTTTAGTCGTCATCATTCTGCTACACGGACTCATCCATCTGATGGGATTCGTAAAAGCTTTCGGGCTGGCAAATATAAGCGAAATGAGACTACCTATCAGCCGCGGTTGGGGTTTGCTATGGTTGATCGCCACCCTCATGCTTATTCTTTCCGGGATGCTCTTGTTTCTGTCTGTGAGTTTCTGGTGGATTCCTGCAATCACCGGAGTAATTCTCTCCCAGATCCTTGTGTTCGCGTTCTGGCAGGATGCGCGCTTTGGGAGTATCCCGAACATGATAATTATGATATTTATCGTTTTGGGGTTTGTACGGCATACTCCGCCGGTTTCAATGATGACGGAGGAGATCACGCGGGTGCCATATGAAGAGAGGTATGGTGCAGTCAGCACGGGTGAGCATGTGCAGATTATCAATCCGTTTGAAATAAATATCATCCCGATGGAGCGGCTCGTGATCATCAACATTGAAAACGATCCCGACAGTCTCTATATCGGTTTCGAACCGCAAGTGTTTGATGATGAGATAATCGGTGCCGGCATGCTGGTTATAGCCTGGCGGACCGACGGCAAGGTGGATGTGTATCATCAGCCATCCCTTTCACCTGACCCCGGTGGATATGATTTCGTCGGTCAGGGATTGGAAAACATGATCGAGCGGGAAATGCCGGAAGCATTTTTTGAAGTGAATGAGCGGGGCGCACAAGCGGATGTGAGTTTTGAGGATATCGAAGGCAGGTTGATTGAGCTGAAAATTGCAGAACACAGCACCCGAACCCGGAAACCGTTCGGACTTTTAGCACCGATGGGGATGGCGGCTAAAGACCCGTCAGCTATGCCGATGATTCTGCTTCATGACTTTTACTTTGTGAGAAGAAACAAAACCGAGATTAGCGTGAAGATCAACGGGAGAAACCACGTCCCTGACACCCTGCCCATTCCCATCGATTTTACCCGAATGTCCTTTGTCAGGTATTGTCCGGATCCGCTTATTGCAACATTGAATCCTGCATTTGATGGAGTGCTCACTTCAATTCCTCTGAATGATGAACTCACTGTCCGGCATGGTGATCACACCGTAGAGATGACGCTGAACCGAAATGTGCCGGAAATACAAAGAATCTCGCGAATCCACAATCAACACACCATTTCGCTGGCTTTTTCTCCCTCTTTCCCAAACCTGGAATCTTTCACAGGGGAAGCAGCAGAAGGACGATTTGAGATATCGGGAGATCCAAGCACCGGATTTATCCGTGGTGAGTATAGGGTGGTACGTTCAGGTGATCATTTAATGCTTGAGATGATTCCGTCGGGCGGATGGATCCCCAACGAAAGCAAACTCTCCGTTCGGTTAATCTACATTGTTGAACCGATGTTTACGCAATGGCCAACCACATATCGGTGGAGAGCTGGGCTTGAGCAAGATGAGGACTCCGGATTCAGAATGGTATCAAGCTGGGAGAGAATTAATAACGATTAAGCGATGTAGTGTACATATAAAATGTATGGCCGGCGATTTCAAGTTCTACTGCAGCGAGTTAAGCGATTTGGTTTTTTTAGAGAGTCAAATCCCGGTATTTGTCGGGGTTTACCGTTGAGTCTGTCCTGTATTTCTTCAATAACCCAATCAGGTACTTTGGTGAAACCGGTGGTTCTTTTCGGAAAGAAGTAAATTTAAAGTGCAGTGCTTTTCCCGAAGGGACACCTTCGGTGCTGGGAAGTGTTGAACTAAACTAAACGGCGGCAGGGCTTTGTCGTTGCAGGAGATGTGAGCGTTCGGTTTGAATAGAAGTAATCTGGGTATTAATAAAAAGGATAGTTGCAGATGAGATTAAAACATTTTATTACTGGAAGGTCAAACAAGGAAACAATTCTGGTTTACCGGTTTGGGATGGTATGCGGTTTTGCAGTATTCGTTTAATATGCTCTTTAACATCCGCAGGAAAATATTTGTGGTTTTTCTGATGAGATTGATAGTAAAAAGACAATATAAGTAAATAAGGGAATTATGTGATGCCACAGAATGACAATTATTCCATAATCACCTTTCCATCTCGTTACTCTTCTTCCACAGTTTGTACGGCTCTGGATATGGAAAATTATTTTATCCAATCCCATTAGAATAAAAAAGATGATAGGGACTGTAGGGATGAGGATGTAGTCTTATAGTTGAAAAATTAAATAATAAACCGTACAATACAGAATGCCAACTGTAAAACAAATAGATGGTCCATAACGGAGGCTTGGTATAAACACTGCGGCGAATCCAAATGAGGTAAGAATAAAAGATATAATGGTAACGGAGAATGAGATAATAGCTTATCTTGTTGATGGGAAAATGATAAGCGTTCCCATTGTCTGGTCATGGAGATTATCGGAGGCTACCCCAGAACAGCGTGCGAATTATGAGATAATCGGTGATGGACTTGGTATCCGATGGCCGGATATCGATGAGGACATTAGTGCAGAAGGAATGTTATATGGCATACCGGCACCGCGATCAAGGGTATCAACCGATTGAATATTTTTCTTCCTGCCGGATTCGGCTTTTTCATTTATCGCAGAAAAAAAAGTTGAAGGTGTTAATGTCCCTTCGCCAATGATATTACAAAATGTAAATATGAAGAGTTTGGTCGAAATATCCAGTGAAATAGAAAGAGCAAAAATTACAGAATATCGGAGAGGTGTATAATGTCAAAACAAAAATCTAACCTCAGAAAGCTCATGGTAACACTGCTTGCAATTATCGGTTCTTTCGCTATTGTAGCAGTGATAGTAGCGACAGTCATTCTGCTGTATACCGTTGTTACCAAAGACAGAGTACCTTCGAAAACAATCATCGAGATCGATCTCGAACGCGGTCTGGTCGAATATGTTCCCGACGACCCGGTTGCATCTGCCGTCGTGGGCAACGTGCCTGTTGTTCGCGATATTGTTGATGCGCTTGAACGGGCTAAAGACGACGATCGTGTGCTGGGTATCGTTGCGAGACTCGGGACGGGAGAACTGTCAATGGGTCACGCACAGGAAATACGCGATGCGGTTATCGCATTCCGGGAATCCGGTAAACCCGCAGTCGCCTTTTCCGAAACGTTCGGCGAGCTGACGCCGGGCATTGTGCATTATTATCTGGCAACTGCTTTCGATAGTTTGTTTTTACAGCCGTCGGGAGACCTCGGACTTGTCGGTATTGCGGCTGCAAATCCTTTCTTTAAAAATCTTCTGGAGAAGATAGATATTGTTCCCCAACTCGATCACCGGTATGAATACAAGACTGCAAAAAATCTCTTTACCGAAGAGCGGTTAACCGAAGCACATAAAGAAGCTACCGAAAAAGTGATGAATTCCATGTATCGACAAGGCATCCGCGCAATAGCCGAATTTCGCGGCAAAGATGAAAACGAAGTACATCGTTTGATTGACGAGGGTCCGTATATTGCACCTGAGGCATTGGCTCATAATTTGGTCGATGGACTTGCATACCGCGACGAAGTGTACGACCGGCTTCACGAACAAGTCGGCGGAGATACCCAGTTTTTATTCCTCGAGAAATATCTTGCCCGGGCCGGTCGGCCTCATCGCAGAGGAGAGACAATTGCTCTCATTTATGGCACGGGAACCGTCACGAGAGGTACGAGCGGCTTCGACCCGATCTTTTTCTCAACTTCAATGGGTTCCGAAACTTTAACGCGGGCTTTCCGTGACGCCGCAGCCGATAAGAACACCAGGGCGATAATCTTTCGCATCGATAGCCCGGGCGGATCGTATGTAGCATCGGATGCAATATGGCGCGAGGTGGTGCGAGCGCAGGAAAAGGGCATTCCGGTTATTGCATCGATGAGCAGTGTCGCCGGTTCGGGAGGTTATTTTGTGGCGATGCCCGCTTCGAAAATTGTTGCACAACCTGCTACGATAACGGGGTCGATCGGGGTTGTCGGAGGAAAGATGGTTATGCGGGATCTCTATGAGCGGTTCGGTATTACCTGGGATATTCTTAAAACGGGTGAAAGTGCGACTATGTGGTCGCCGCTTGATGAGTTTACACCGTCTCAGTGGGAGCGTGTACAGATTTGGCTCGACAGGGTATATGACGATTTCACCGCAAAGGCAGCCGAAGGCCGCGGAATGACACAGGAAGAAATTCACGAAATTGCAAAAGGACGGATATGGACCGGAGAAGATGCCATCGAACTTGGACTTATAGATGCGCTTGGCGGTTTTAACAAAGCGATTGCACTTGCCAGGGAGGCGGCTGAAATCGGTCCCGATAAAGATATTCGCATTCGATTGTATCCGCCGAAACGCTCGTTTATCGAAATGCTTTTAAACGATGATCCGGAAAGCAGTCAACCCGCAACAGTTGCAGCGTATGTTCGGGTTATGAAAACTCTGCAACCGGTTTTGCAAACATTTCACCGGGCAGGGTTGGGGCAGAGCGATGATGTGTTGATGATGCCGGATGTCGGGTTTGGGTATTGATGTAAATACTACTGAATATGCGGTTAGTTTTCTTATTTATATTGTCATCGTAATATCGAGATTCAATTATCACGTAATCTATTATCAGGTGGATTATTCGGCCGCACACCTCTTATCAATATGGACGGATCGGAATTCACCAAGCGTGCCGTATTGTTTAGATAACGAATGGTAGAGTTCAGATCGTCAATTGTTTCATCCACTTTTCGTTGATTTCTTGTAACGATTGTTCCGGTGTCATTAACGAGTTTATTCAAAGAAATAGCCATTCGGTTTAATTCGGTAGCAAGGGTATCTATGTTGGTGACGGTCTGCTCCATACGATCATGATTTTCATCAATCATTTGATTTAGATTCAGGAGTGTGTTATGTGCTTCATCTACAAATGATAACACCCGTAGCCGCGTATCACCTTCGGTAAATTCAAGCATATTATCGAGAACTTGCTCTATTTTATATGTGATCATTTCAGCACGTTCGACAAATTCATCTGTTACGGATTTCCCCTGTTGAATATACGACCCCGCTTCGAGTAATTCTTCATCCGGAGTTCCCGCTGTCAGTTCAATCAACTTAATTCCCGTAAATCCTATTGATACGAGATTTGCTTTTGCATTTTTTCGTATCGGTATATCGGGATCAATCGCAACCGTAACGATAATTTCATTGAGGGTATGAGGATTGATGTATAAATCACGTACCGTACCGACAGGTATTCCCAGATATTTAACCTGACTGCCGACATCGATTCCGCGTATTGATTGATTGCTGAAGGCGATATAATAAATATCTTTCTGAGAAAAAACCCGGTTGTATGAGAGTGAAGCGACGGCAATCATGATAATCGAGCACGATATCGCAATAAATAATCCGAGTCTGATTTTTTGTGATCTGGATATCATAACGATCACCCCCATTATTTATTGTTTGAAATTATGGAACTCTTTTCGACTGTTGCTGCAGACCGGAGCTTTTATCTTTATACCAAACATACATGCACTGAACACACCCATGTAGCAGAGTTCCGATACACGTTGCAAAAGGATACCGGCATACGGGACATTGTGCAATAATAAATTTCATCTTATCCTGTTTTAATCTCATTTTGTTCTCCTTAACTCACAAATCAATCACAAGTATATCCAATATATATCCGTTCGATCAATCGGACATCGCATCACGTTACCGACCTCCCCGGTATCCCCTCGAGAGGCCGGTAATTGGTTATCTCCATCCGATCCCCCATATCGTTCTGTGAGGATGGAGATGTGATGATTATGTATCATCCCTCATGTTTTAATGAGTCTCTGACAGGGTATTACGCTACTTATTTTATTTGCTGATCTTCTTCGACCCTTTCCAGTGAGATCATGCCAAGATCATTATTTTCTCCCGATCGCACACTCACATCGTTTAAAGTTTTTTGCCTGTACCCTTTATTTTCCGGTGTAATGACCAGCTCGTATGTTCCGGGAGGAAGACCATCAATAATAAATTGACCGGTTTCAAAATCGGCTGTTGTCGATGCAACAACTTCACCGTAAATGGTGACTTCTATGGTTGCCATTGCTTCGGCTGGGTATATGGCGCCGTTTATTGTTCCGGGTTCATCGGACGATGCCAATGGGGAGAAGCCGATCATGGTAGCAGATACCAGTAGGGTAACGGAAAAAGATACGATGGAAAATATTAACGTGTTCATGATAACTCCTTTAAATAGTTTAATAATTTTATAATACCTTTCGAATTATCTCCGCTTCTACCAAATGCAGATCACAATAATTATGCCAATTTAAAAACTTCCTTATTCTTAACACGAGAAACAAAATCAAGTGATAATCACCTTTAATAACGGTGTTAATTTGAACACAAAGATGTGTATCTTCACACACATCAAACAGAACGTTAGCTATACAATATCTTATGTAATACCTTCATTTGCCATTTTTCAGATTGGCACATTCTTTGTAACATTATTAAAATGATCCTCTACTGGTTGCAATAGCAACGTAGTTTACTTCAAAGAATATATCCGGCGTGGGAAAAAGACAAAGAGGTGGAAGGGTGCCGGATATCTTGTAATTCCATTATTTGGCAATCGTTTTGATTTGAATTTATTTATACTAAATAGTCGTACAATCTACCGGTGATTTATAACGGGGTGCTTGATCCGCAATGCTGCAAGTCAGGGAGAATTGCAGTGGGATACAGGCGCCCCGCCCATTTGATTTTCCCGCCAAATATCCTTTAATTACCCTATTCCAATCAACATATTCATTGTCATCAGAACACAGTGTATGGAAGAATATCAAACCATTGGTGTTACCGCCGACCTGTGGACGGTTTTCGCTTTTGTGTTGTACCTTCTGCTTATGATACTTATCGGTGTGTATTCCGCCCGTTTTTCATCAAGCGGAATAGGGGAATTTTTCATCGGCGGGAGAAAAATGAAAAGTTTTGTAGTTGCACTTAGCGCGGTTGTATCCGGAAGAAGCGCGTGGCTCGTGCTCGGTGTTACCGGTATGGCGTATGTACAAGGTCTCTCGGCAGTGTGGGCTATCGTCGGTTACACGGTTGTGGAATTGTACATGTTTATCTACGGGGCAAAACGATTACGCCGGTATACCGAGCGGCTCGATAATGTAACGGTGCCGGATTTCTTTGCTGCACGGTTTCGCGATTCGAGCAACATACTTCGCGTTGCTTCGGGAATCGTTATCATCATCTTTATGGTTATCTACGTTGCGGCGCAATTTGATGCAGGGGGGAAAGCATTCGCTTCCTCGTTTGGATTCTCCAATCACACCGGAGTCCTGATTACCGCAGTTATTGTATTGGTATATACTCTGGTCGGTGGATTTCTTGCAGTATCGCTCACCGATGTCGTACAGGCAATGTTTATGATCGTTGCCCTCGTTATTATGCCGGTGGTTGCGGTTTTTAACTACGGGGGACTTACCGATGTGTTGCGGGACACTGCCACAATAGATGCCTTTATGATTGATCCGGTGGCGCTTGGTCTCGGAGGTATGATCGGCTACATCGGAATTGGGCTCGGATCGCCGGGCAATCCGCACATACTTGCACGGTATATGTCGATCGATGACCCGAGGCAATTACGGGTATCGGCTGTTATTGCAACAGTTTGGAATGTTTTGATGGGATGGGGAGCAGTGATGGTTGGCATTGCCGGACGGGCATATTATCCCGATGTTGCAATGTTGCCTGCCGGCGATACTGAAAATCTTTATCCGGTACTCGCGCAATCGCATCTTCATCCGGTAATTTTCGGTTTTGTGTTGGCCGCCATTATTGCTGCAATTATGTCGACTGCGGATTCTCAGCTTCTCGTGGGCGCCTCTTCCTGTGTGCGGGATATCTATCAAAGAATGATCCTGAAAGGGAAAGAACTTACCCAACAGCATCTGGTTCTGGTAAGCCGGATCGTTATCGTTATACTCGTAATTCTTGCACTTGGGTTGCGTGAGGCGGCAACCGATCTTGTGTTTTGGCTGGTATTATTTGCCTGGAGCGGACTCGGTGCATCATTCGGACCGCCGCTCATTCTCAGTCTTTTCTGGGCGCGGGCGACCAAATGGGGCATACTTGCCGGTATGATATCCGGAACGGTAGTGACGATCGTCTGGAATCAGACAGGATTTTTAAGTGAAATGATGTACGAACTGATCCCGGCCTTTTTATTATCCACGATTGCGGTAATTTTCGTAAGCTTTTTAACGGATGCGCCTGAAGGAGTTCGCGAGGAACTTGCATTAATGAAGCCGCACTATAAACGCCGGTTGAATACGTTGCGAAATTCCCGTTAAATTGTTAATTTACACTGTTTAAGCAACATTGAATCAATACCGAAACCTTATCAATGAAGGAGAGACGTACGTGCTATGAAGAAACTTCTCGTTATTGTAATACCCTTATTTGTAATTATTTTACTTGCCGGTTGTACCCGGTATCATGCAGAAACAGTAGTAGCCACTATTGATAAACAACCGTTAACGTTGCAGGATTACGAAGCCACCTACGCCCGGTTGAACGGCGGGTGGGAGCAGGGGGAAAAAGCAACGATCGAAGAATTGGAAGAATTTCTCGACTTGCTTGTTAAATTCAGAATGAAGATCAGGGATGCACACGAATCCGGTTTAATAAACGATCCCGACATACAAGCCGAACTTGAGGAATACCGTGTAACGCTCGCAGCCGCCTTTCTCATTGAACGGGAACTCGTGGAACCAGCGCTGCGGGAAATGTATAAAAGAAGAACGGAAGAGCTCAGAGCAAGTCATATTCTTCTACGCGTCCCGCAAAATCCCCAGCCGGAAGATACCGTTCGGGCTTATCAAGAGGCGAAAGAAATTATAGAAAAACTCGATCACGGTGAACCCTTCGACGAATTAGCATTGGAATACTCTGAAGACCCCAGTGTGCAAAATAACAAAGGCGATCTCTATTACTTTACCGGCGGTATGATGGTAAAACCGTTCGAAGATGCAGTATACGGACTCCAAGTGGGCGAATATACGGTGGAACCTGTTCGTACGCAGTTTGGGTATCATATCATTAAACTAAACGATAGAAAACCCGCGCCCGGCAGCATTCGCGTTTCGCATATTATGATATTTGCACAACAGGGAGTCTCTCCTGAAGATACATTAAGAGCATACGATCGAATACAAGATATCTATGCTAAGCTGCAGGAGGGTGCTGATTTTGAGGATCTGGCTGTTGAATTCTCCGAAGACAGGCAGAGTGCGGAACGCGGCGGCGACCTGGGAATGATCCAGCGCAGATCACTTCCGCAGGATTTTGAGAAGGTTGCCTTTACGTTACATCCCGGTGAAATATCCGATATAGTACGTACTCAATTTGGATATCACATAATAAAGGTGACGGATACACAGCCACTGGAGTCCTATGAGGAATTGAAAGATAATCTCCGGCGACAGTATCAGCAAAGATATATGCAGGACGATCACGACAGGTTTGTATCGACATTAAAGAAGAAATATGCACTTCAACGGTATGATGAAAATATTGAGACATTTATCGCTGCTGTCGATACACAGTGGTATGCAGATACGAATGCCTGGCACGATTCACTCGATGTATCGATAAGTGAATTGCCATTGTTTACCATTGCAGAAGAAACCATTACCGCAAAACAAGTAGCGTTGCGAATTCAGAAATATCCCGAGTTCACCGCCAGGCGGTTGATCCCGGCTCAATTGCGCGAGATGCTCGATCGGGTCGAAGAGATGGGACTTATATATAAAGAAGCAGAAAGTATCGAAGAGCGATATCCCGAATTTGCCAATCAAATAGATGAGTACCGTGACGGCATTCTCATGTACTATATAGAACAGAAACGGGTGTGGCAAAATATAGATCTATCCGAAGAACTGCTCAGGGAGTACTATGAGGAACATAAAGAACGTTATACGTTTCCGGACAGGGTTAATATATGTGAGATCGTCGTTCGCAGCGACAGTCTTGCCCAGGAATTATATGAAAAAATAATTGCAGGCGAAGATATGGAAGAGCTTGCCGCTCAACACACCCTCAGAGCGGGCATGAAACGGCAACGAGGGGTGACCGGAATGATCAATGCAGACCGGGATGATTTGTCAACACGCGGTTTTGAGCAGGAGATCGGCGAAGTGAGCGAGCCGTTTAAAACCGGCGCCGGCTTTGGCATTGTGAAAACACTCGAACGCGATCCGGCGCGTATAAAAACATTTGATGAAGCGCGGGCGCAGGTCGTCGGTGAATATCAGGATATGATGGCGAAAAAGATCGAACAGGAATGGATAGAAAATCTCCGGCAACGATATCGAGTAGCAACATTCCCCGAAAATTTAGAAAATGCATTCGTAACGGAGGAACGATGAACCGCATATTGAAGGTAGTGCTGATGGGATTAATTGTCGGTATTATATTTCTAACAGGGTGCGAACGTAAAGAACATCCGGAAAATTATGTCGCCCGTGTAAATGACGAGTATCTAACCATTGAAATGATCCTTGAACGGCTTGACGATTCGTACGGAATGAATGAAGTGATGGTCCGGGAATATGTAAATCAATGGCTGACATCCGAAATGCTCTTTCAGGAAGCCCGGCGTCGCGGACTCGATCGCGACGATCGGGTTTTGCAACCTTTGAGAGATGTACGACGACACCTCGCGATCAATGCATTGTTGGAAGAAGAAGTCTATTCCTATAATTATCCTGAAATTACCACCGGGCATATCGAAGCATATTTTGAAGAACATAAAGACGAATTTACTGCCGATGCCCCGGTCGTGGAAATTAGCTATGTGTTGTTCGCGCAGCGGAATACCGCAACGACATTCCGGAATGCTGTCGTTCGGGGAACCGATTGGGAGACCGAGCTTGAGAATATACTTATGAACGATAGCCAGGCAGAAGATGTGATCGAAATCGGTGAGCAATCCTATTTTCGTGAACGGGATATATATCCGCCTGAAGTTTGGCGGGCTGCAAGGCAACTCGGCGCCGGGGGAGTATCATTTCCGGTATCGACGCCGGAAGGTTTTTATATCGTACGCCATCATCATACTATTCAAACCGGAAGCCCGTATCCCATCGACTATGTCTCGAACGAAATTCAGGAAAGACTTGTTATAGAACAACGCCAGGAGCGTTACGAGCAGGTTTTGCTCGACCTCCGTCGCAGATATCCTATTGATATTACATATGATGATATTATACAATAACGAGATTTTTTTACTAATATATAATTAAGAAAGAGGGATCGGTTGTATGAGGAGTACCATAATTTTATTGATTATATTTTTTATTGGTGCCGGCGTGTATCCGGTACAGTCGCAGGATATTGCCGACCGGATTATTGCCGTTGTCGATGACGAGATAATTCTCCAGTCTGAATTGACAAATCAGGCGCAGATGTACGCTATGCAGAACCGGATCGACGAAAGACAGATTCCGATGCTCAAAGAACAGTTGCTTGAAAGTATGATTAACAAGAGACTGTTGCTTGCGAAAGCGATTCGGGATAGTATAATTGTATCTGATGCAGAAGTACAACAAGAATTGGATAATCAATTACGTCAGTTTGAACAGTCATATGGATCGCTCGAACGGGTTGCAGAACAATTGGGAATGAGCATACCGCGGCTGCGCCGTGAAATGCGGGACGATATACGAAAGGAACTGCTTGTACAGCGCTTACAGAGCCAAAAAATGCAGACGATTAACGTTAGTCCCCGAGAGGTGCGCAATTTCTACGAAGAATTCCGGAACGAATTGCCGCCGGTACCCGAGCAGGTGGAGGTTGCCTACATCTTTATGATCCCCGAAGAAGACGAAAATGTGAGGGCAAACGCTTATGCACTTGCGGAACAGATACGCGATAGTGTTCTCTCCGGCGGAGATTTCGAAGCTCTGGCAAAGGAATACTCTGCAGATACCGGAACCGCCGGGCGCGGCGGTGATCTCGGATGGGTACGGCGAGGATTGTTCGTACCGGAATTCGAAGAAGCGGTTTTCGCGATGTCTCCCGGCGATGTATCCGATGTTATAGAAACGCAGTTCGGTCTTCATATAATCAGACTTGAAGAACGTCGGGGCGATTCGGTGCGTCCGCGCCATATCCTGATACGTATTGAACGTGATGAAGAAAGCGATCGCCCGACCATAGAGAACCTGCAGGAACTCCGGCAGCGCGTGATGGATGGTGAATCATTTGAGGAACTGGCTATGGAATACTCGCAGGACGCAGATACCGCACCATTCGGAGGAAACCTCGGTACCGTTCCGCTTGAGCAACTCGAACCGGATATTCGCCGCGTTGTAAATGAATTGCAGGAAGGACAGATAAGTGAACCGGCGCGCATTAATATCGACAATGATTACGGGTATTCAATTATTAAATTAATCACACGAACCCCTGAAAGTGAGATAGATTTCAATCGCGATTACCATTTCCTCGAACGGTTTACGATGCAATATAAATTGGAACAGGAATTCGAAAAGATGATTCAGGAGTTACGCGAAGAAATATACTGGGAAAAAAAGTTGTAATGAGAGGAATACGTGACTAAGAAAAAAGATGATGTTCAACTGGCGGATGACGTTACCAAAGCATATAACGACGTTAAAAGAGAAATAGCGAAAGTTATAGTCGGGCAGGAAGAAATAATCGATCAATTGTTGATAAGCCTGCTCGCGCGGGGGCACTGTTTGCTGATCGGGGTGCCTGGCTTGGCAAAGACTCTCCTGATTAAAACGCTTGCACAGGTTCTCGATCTTACCTTCTCGCGTATTCAGTTCACGCCTGATCTTATGCCGAGTGACATTACCGGCACCGAAATAATAGAAGAAAATGTCTCGACCGGTGAAAAACATTTTCGATTTGTCGAAGGTCCGGTATTTGCCAATATAGTGCTCGCCGATGAAATAAACCGTACCCCTCCGAAAACTCAATCGGCGCTGCTGGAAGCAATGCAGGAACACCGGGTAACGGCCGCCGGTAACACGTATGTTTTAAAAGAACCTTTCTTTGTTCTCGCTACTCAAAACCCGATTGAACAGGAAGGAACATATCCGTTGCCCGAAGCTCAGCTTGACAGGTTTATGTTTAATCTGTGGCTCGATTATCCCTCTAAAAAGGAAGAGGTTGAGATCGTAAAGACGACCACCAGCATGTATGAAGCCAAGTTAAAACAAGTCCTCAATGCAGAGCAGATAATACAGTATCAGGATCTTGTGCGCAAGGTTCCGGTTGCCGATAACGTTATTCAGTTTGCCGTCGACCTGGTAAGCATCACGCGCCCGAATGCAAACGGATCTCCCGACTTCATAAATAACTGGCTGAGCTGGGGCGCCGGTCCGCGTGCATCTCAGTTTCTTATTCTCGGTGCAAAAGTGCGTGCATTATTGGAGGGGCGACACACGCCGGATATAGACGATGTGCGGACAATGGCAGGTCCTGTATTACGACACCGGATTGTAACAAACTTCAACGCCGAAGCGGATGGGGTAACTCCCATTCATATCGTGCAAAAACTTCTTGATGTCGTTAAAGATTAATGATTCTCTCCGTACTGACCTTTTTTACAGGAGCTATACTTCTCTATATCGGAGCGGAAGGACTGGTACGGGGTTCGATTCATCTTGCAAAGTCGTTTTCAATTAGGCCGGTAGTCATCGGTTTAACAGTGGTTGCGTTTGGAACGTCTGCGCCGGAATTTATCGTAAGTCTCATCTCCGCCCTCGGCGGAAGCAGTGATATTGCCCTCGGTAATGTGGTCGGCAGTAATATTGCAAATATAGGTCTGATACTCGGGATCGCCGCACTTCTCAGGCCGGTTGATGTCGAAAGGCATACGCTCATAATTTACTACCCGGTTTTGCTTGTATCAGCGGGATTGCTGTATCTTTTTGCGCTGCAAGATGCAATCGGTTTCTTTCACGGCATTTTTTTATTGATCGGCATAGCGGTGTTTACCTGGTATCTTATTAAAAGGACGGAAAAATTACCTGGAAGCAATCGATCATTAAAGACAGATATTGAGTATACTCAAAAAAATAATAATCCGGTGAAGCTGTTAAACATTATATATGTTGTTGCCGGGATTGGTTTGCTGATCGGCGGTTCTCATCTTATGGTCGACTCGGGTGTTACTATCGCACGTGCATTTGGAGTATCGGAGTTTGTTATCGGGGTAACGCTTATTGCTGTCGGGACTTCACTTCCCGAGCTTGCTGCAACCATTGTTGCGGTGGTGAAGAAAAACACCGGCATTATACTGGGGAACATAATCGGCAGTAATATTTTTAACGTTCTCTTTGTGATCGGAGGTGTGTCGGTTGTACATCCCATATTTGTGGATATCTCGTCGAGGGTGTACGAGTTTCCCGTTATGATTTCTTTTTCTATAATACTTTTTATTTTTATGAGATCGGGATTTACCGTTAACCGGACGGAGGGAATTATTCTGCTGGCCGGGTATATTGTCTTTTTAGCGTTTCTATTTTGATTTTTTTGACAGGATAGTCAAGAGATGAAACAATTCGTGTTTGTGCTTGCTGCAACGGTATTGGTTACGTTTTCGCTCGAAAGTCAGAACCATCAACGATACTGGATATTTTTTACCGATGGTGATAATGCGCCTCTTTCGGAACGAAATATCGAAGTGGTTCGCTCCATCACCGACTCTATAACGGTTATGTCACGGTGGCTCAATGCCGTATCCGCGCCTGCAACTGCCGGTCAACTTGAATCAATACGCACTCTCCCGTTTGTAAAATCCGTTCAACCTGTCGCGCGAATGGCTCGCCCGAGACCGGTACCCGAACCGCGCGAAACCGACGATCTTCAAAAGCAATTCCCGACTGCGGAAAACTTCTATGGGATTTCCGAAACGCAAATAAAAATGCACCGGATCGATGTCCTCCATAACGCGGACATAACCGGCGAAGGCGCGATCATCGGTTTTCTTGATACGGGATATGATTGGGAAAGCCATACTGCATTGAAAGATGCGAAAGTAATTGCCGAACGCGACTTTGTTGCCGAACATTATAGCGAACAGCAGTTGCCGGCGGGTCATTATTCTCATGGTACATTGGTGTTTTCCGTCGTTGCAGGGTACGACCCGGACACTTTTATCGGGGTAGCGCACGACGCGCAATTTTTACTCGGTGCAACCGAAGACATCCGGACGGAAACGCCGATAGAAGAAGATTTCTGGGTTGCCGGTATTGAATGGATGGAGGAAATGGAAGTGAATATCGTATCGACATCACTCGGATACAGTACATTTGACCCGCCTCATGAGAGCTACACACCCGAAGATATGGACGGCAGAACTGCGGTAACCACCATCGCAGCGGACCGGGCATTTGAACGGGAGATACTGGTTGTTGCATCTGCCGGAAATGCCGGGAATTCCGATTGGCGAATTATTACATCGCCGGCAGACGGTGAGTATGTCATCGCGGTCGGCGCCATCGATGCGTTCGAAAATATTGCATTGTTCAGCTCACGCGGTCCTTCAGCCGACGGGCGGATAAAGCCGGATATTGCTGCATTGGGTGTTACCGTTGCCGGCGCACGGGTGGGAGGAACGTCGGGATACAGATTTGCATCGGGTACGTCTCTTTCGGCGCCGATTGTATCGGGTACGGCGGGATTAATACTTTCCGCCCGTCCAGATCTATCCGCGGGAGAGCTGCGTAATGCGCTGCTTATGAGCGCCCGTCGAAACAGTGAGCCCGATAATACGGTTGGATATGGTATGCTCGATGCACCTGATGCACTCGCTTTTCCGGTAAAGAGAGTCATAAACGGCGGAGCAGTTGCGATCGAAGCATTTCTAACAGCGAAAGAAGGTCTTATCGAAGAAACCGTTTCAGTGCACCTGCGAACCACGAGCGATCCCGTTTATTCAGTTTATCCATTTACTATTTCCGGACAAATGGCCCAATCGACGTCGGGATTGTACCGGCATATCCTTGGAGAGCGGTACCGAGGGCAAACTGTGCGATTCGTTATAACTGCAAGAGACAGCTCGGGTAATACAATACGTTATCCACAAAGTGTGTCGAAGGAATTTTTTCTGTCGCCGGTGCATGATCTTGTCACGATTACCGACAGGGTTATTCCCGAACGATTTGTGCTTCATCAAAATTTCCCGAATCCGTTCAACGATCGTACGGTTATCCGGTTTGAGTTGCCGGATGACGATCATGTCGCTATCCGGGTATACGATATACTCGGTCGAAATGTAGTTTCACTGTCCGATGATTTTTATCTGGCTGGAGTTCACGAAGTAACATGGCGGCCGTCGGTACAGTCAAGCGGTGTGTATTTTTATACTTTACGATACGGCAATAGAATCGAAACCGGACGGATGTTATATCTCCGTTAATTTGTGTGATTTTCTTCTTTGAAGTATTCGGGATAATGTTTTTTGGCGCAATCGGGGCAGACACCGTGGCTAAAGTTTGCTTTGGAATGTTCTTTAATATATGCCTCTACCTGATGCCAGTAACCGCTGTCGTCTCTGATGTCTTTACAAAATGCGCATATCGGTAATAAGCCGCTCAATGTTTCTACTTTATTTAATGCCGCCTGTAATTCTGATATAAGCCGTTCTCGTTCACGCTCAGCTTGTTTTAATTTCGTAATGTCTGTGATAGCCGTAATAATAGCGGTGATTTGATTATTATAATCGAGCAGCGGTGCAGCGTTTACGGAAAGATAAACCTTTCGTCCGTCGGGATGTGCGATAACGTGCTCGAGTCCGTAAACCGGCATACCTGTCATCATTACCTGAATGTACGGCAGTTCTTTTTCGGGGAACGGTTCACCGTTGACCTTCGAAATTTTATACGCCGGATCGTTGTAGTATTGCTCTTTGGAGTGCATACGTTTCAATCCGAGTATCTGTTCGGCTTCTTTGTTTGCATAGTATATTCGACCGTTCAGATCGACAATTGTCACTCCGCCGGGTGTTGATTGGAAAATGCGTTCGAGTTCTTTTTCACTTCGTCGTAAAATTTCCTCCTGACGTTTATGAGTCGTTATATCGTGAACCGATACTAATACATTTTCCACAATGCCATTGCGATTTTTTTCCGGTATGAGCCGAGCCTGATAATATTTTATTCCCGTTGGGGTCGGTAATTCTCCTACGAGTGTTTTTTCTTTCCCCGATTTAAATACCTTATGTAAAGCATGTTGCCAGAACGGGGTTAATTCTTTCGCAATAGAAATTTCACTTTCCTTTTTGCCGATTAACTGATTGCGGTTGCTGCCGGTCACTGTTTCGAATGAGCGATTGACATAAATATACCGTCCTTCTTTGTCGTATCGAGCAATAATTTCCGGTATTTTTTCCAGCATTCTGTTTAATTCCAATTTATACCGGTTTTGTATCTGTTCAATTTTTTTCGTCTCGGTAATGTCTTGCCCGATACCTGCAACACCGGCTATATTGTTGCTCTCATCACCTAATGGCGAAACTGTCATGTGGAAATAATGCATCTGACCGTTATTTTTAATGCTCCACTCGAAGCTGACCGTTTCACCAGCAAGAGCGCGGGATATTGATTTTTCGATGAATGACCCTTCTTTCACTCCAAACAATTCCCGTGATGTTTTTCCGATAGGCGACCCGGATGGGAACTGGTTATTCTTTTCTACCCATCTTCCGTGAAGCGCCGTATACCGTTGTCTTTTATCGAGGGTGAATACTATATCGCCAAGGGAGTTTACAATTGATTGAAAGCGTTTTTTGCTGAGCCGGAGAGAACGTTCTGATTTTTCGGATGCAACCAATATCTTCTGCGTATTCAACCATCTTCGGATACCGAATAGACCGAAGCAAAGTGCGAAAATGACGAAACCGGAAATTATACTCTCACTATAAGATGACACATTTGCGTCGAAATGACTGAAAAAGTAGTCAAGAGTGTTGTAATGGGATATTAAGTAGAACGATACTGCACCGACGAAAAAAATAATAATCCCGTCTATAATGCTCAGATACCGGTGACCACTTGTATGTTGATGCTCTTGATCCATGTTTCAAATCCGGATATATCTTTTTATATCAAACTATTGGTACTGCGTATAGATCTTGAATATTACGTTAGGGTGATCCACTGGTAAGTTAACACTTTCTAAGCGTAAGAAACTGTGATGTAGAGCAAATTGGCAAAATTGTTTGCATTTGCCGAAATCACGCTCATTTTGCGGAATATTCCGGAATTGAGTGATAAAAATGCCTGTTTGAATCCTGATGTGATCTCTTTTAAAGCTGACAATATTGCATTGAAGATTTTCACCACCTATATTGTTATGTGATATAATTTAATTTGGCGTATTTATCATAAAACGAACTGATTATGGATATTACCTGCGGCATCGTCGGATTACCGAATGTCGGCAAATCGACGTTGTTTAATGCACTTACTGCAAGCGAAGCGAATGCTTCAAATTACCCGTTTTGTACTATCGAACCCAACATCAGTGTTGTCCCGGTACCCGACGAACGCCTGGAACCGTTAGGAAAGATATTTAATTCCCAAAAAATAACCCCAACCGTACTGGAATTTTTCGATATCGCCGGCCTGGTGAAAGGCGCAAGCAAAGGGGAAGGGCTGGGAAATCAATTCTTACACGATATCCGGAATGTCAACGCAATTTTGCACATTGTCAGATGCTTTGAAGATGATAATGTCACACATATCGAGGGGAGTATAGATCCCCGGCGGGATATCGAAACGATAGAAACTGAATTGCTTCTCAAAGATATCGAGACGGTAGAAAGAAGAATAGAGTCGGTTTCGAAAAAAGCAAAGAGCGGTGAAAAAAGATTGAAGGAAGAAGTCGATTTTTATAATCGTGTACTGGAGCATCTTTCGGAAGGGAAAATGGCGAGGTATATTCACTATGCATCGAATGAAATATTTTTTCTTGAGTCGCTCCAGTTGCTCACTATAAAACCGGTAATGTACATCGCGAATGTTGATGAGAAGGAATATATGGAGGGAAACAATAAAATCTCTTTGATACGGGAGATAGCAGGGAGGGAAGGTGCACCGGTAGTTCCGATATGTTCGAAATTGGAAGCCGAGATTGCTCAGTTATCGCCCGAAGAGCAGGATGAATTCCTGAAAGATCTTGGCATAGAGGAATCGGGGTTAGCAAAGGTAATCCGCGAAGCATATAAACTGCTCGAACTGATTACGTTTTTTACCGGCAACCCGAATGAACTGCGCGCCTGGTCTCTCAGGCGAGGCAGCACCGCCTACGAAGCTGCGGGACGTATTCACTCGGATTTTCAACGCGGATTTATCCGGGCTGAAGTTGTCAAAGCTGAAGATTTAATTCGATGTGAATCGGAAGCTTCCGTAAGAGAACGAGGCGGTATGTCTGTACAGGGCAAGGAGTATACAGTAAGAGAGGGCGACGTGATATATTTCAGGTTTAACGTGTAGCTGCTGAACTATCTGAATAAGGTTTAAACGCAAAGAACGCAGAGAGTGTAACGACTATCCGCTCCATTGAAGTTTTTCCTTGGCTTCGTCCGACATCCGCGCGGGAGTCCACGCCGGTTCCCACACAATCCGGACATCTGCATCCTTTACTTCGGGAATCTGGAGAACTCTATTTCGAACATTCTGTGAGATCATTGAACTTGCGGGGCAGCCGGGAGATGTGAGTGTCATAGTAATATCAACTCTGCTGTCGGCAACCTGAATATCGTAAATTAACCCGAGGTCAACAATACTCACGGGAACTTCCGGATCGTAGCACTCTTTCAGCGCGTCAATTATTTGATCCTGCGTGATAGCCATTCAAATCCCTCCTTGACACTAAAACGATTGTTTGCAGTTATATAATATACCGAACTATGGACTCAATATCAAATACCTGGCATCCGGCTTCGGGTGGATGTACAACATATAGCCACGCTTAACTTCGCGGTGGATCGCCATATATAAAATCGATACCGGAATTACTCCAAAAGTTTGCAATTCTCATTATTGTCTGAAATTGTTGAGAATATCTGCAATGGGGATAATTCGACAATTTCGTACTTTTCGGTCGCCGAAAAATATCTATCGATATCAAAAGCGGACTATAATACGCGATGGAGAGCAAAGGTGGAACACCTTGCCCGCCAGGCGCGGGAACAACTAAAGTTGTAATTGAGCAATGGGTTTCAAAAAATCTTATTACCTTGGTAACATGAATCACTAACCCAGACTTCGCAAACCTTATTACCTTTTATGTTAAAAAGCAAGTCTCTTAATATTTCAATTAATATTATTTCATAAACAATCTCTATACAGATAATCAAGGATACAATATATCAATCATCCTTTTATTAACAG
>PWTU01000004.1 GCA_003562775.1 Ignavibacteriales bacterium | reverse complement strand
TGAAACATGCACTGGAAGAGGCACAAAGGTACGGGGTTACGAGCATACAGGATATGTCATCGGCTGATGATCTCAGAGTGTATCAGCATCTCCATAGAATGGGGGAATTAACCGTGCGGATCTATGCAATACTTCCATTTTCACACTGGGAGTATCTTGCTCAGGCAGGCATCGCAGCGCCGTTTGGAAATGAATTTATAAAAGTCGGCGGCTTAAAGGCGATGGCGGATGGATCGCTCGGTTCTTCCACCGCACTGTTCCTCGAACCGTATACATCCGATCCCACAACCCACGGACTTCCAAGCGATCTTTTGGGAGACGGCCGGCTCGAACGCTGGGCAATTGCCGCGGACGAAGCGGGATTACAACCGGTTATTCACGCAATCGGCGACAGCGCAAACAGTATTATTTTAGATCTCTACGAAAAAATCATTACCGAAAATCCACCGCGCGAACGTAGATTGCGCATCGAACATGCCCAGCATATACATCCGAAAGACTTTGAGCGGTTTGCGAATCTCGGAGTTATTGCCTCGGTGCAGCCATACCACGCTATCGATGACGGAAGGTGGGCGGAAGGAAGAATCGGTTATGAGCGATGTAAAACTACCTACCCGTTCAGAAGTTTTCTTGAGGCGGGAGTGATTATGAGCTTCGGCAGCGATTGGACTGTGGCGCCGCTGAATCCCTTACTCACCATTTATGCCGCGGTAACCAGACGAACGCTTGACGGCGAAAATCCGGATGGCTGGTTTCCCGAACAAAAAATTACCGTCGAAGAAGCGATAAAAGCGCATACTTATACGAGCGCTTTTTCAGCGTATGAAGAAGATGTAAAAGGTTCGATTACCGTCGGGAAGTTTGCCGATCTCGTTGTGCTCTCGGATAACATACTTGAGATCGATCCGCTGATGATAAAAAATGTAACCGTAGATATGACGGTGGTGGATGGGGTAATTGTGTATGAAAGATGACGGCGGGAAATTCGAGATTATTCAATCCACCGTCTTCAGATCATCGAAGGAAACATCCATTAAATCAAACGACCGCCAATCCGTATAATCAAAATGCCACCATTCGGATGGAAGCGGGTCGAAACCGTGCCGCTGCATTACTTCTATTAATAATGCACGGTTAGCCAGAACATCATCGGGCAGGTCGTCGAAATCAAGATGTGCTTTTTCGGTAAAATCGTCATACTCCGTCGGCATCGGAAGCTCTTTGCCGGTTTCGAGGTCGATAAGTGTAACATCGACTGCACAGCCCCGGTTGTGTCGTGAACCGTTGCGGGGGTCGGCGACGTAACGTGGATCCTGCACGTAATCCCACATTAAAACGGTAATCGCATACGGACGGTAAGCATCCCAGACTTTTAACCCAAGCCCGGCCTGGTTGAGTTCTTTCTGCACGTTTCGTAATGCAACCGCAGCGGGATAGCGTAGATATGCCTTTGGATACGGATAAAGTTGCTTCCCGGTAAAATTATCGGTCGTTGCGTATTTAACATCGAATACAATTGAGGGAATGAATTTTTCAAGGTCGATAAGGCGATTAACGCTGTCCTGTTCAACCGTTTCTAAATAGAGGGCAATATTATCGATAACCGCAAGCCCGTATTCATTTTTTGGAATCTCCTGGGCTTCGATAGTAAATATGATAACAAGCAGGCAGGTGATGTATGTAAAGTATTTCATTTGCAATGTCCTTTCCATAGACTGTAGAATATTAAAAAAGATAGTGGATATGAGAGAGACTTGCAATTAGGTTAAAAAATTTGTTAGTATATACATCCTGTATTTTAGTTGAAGGAACTTAACCGATGTACAAAATAATAATCGTTTCATTTCTTTTGTGTGTTCTCACACTTGCCACGGCATCTCAGGAAACTTCTATTCCGGATTATTACATTCACGATCAAGTGTTGACCGATTCGCTTCATTCGATAGTCCGGCACATAGGCCTCGATAAAACATTCGATATCGGGGAATACGGAACGGAAGTAATTTCACTTGTGGTCGTCGATTTAGGCGGAGATCGACCGGCTATCAGCGGCGTTAACATGGATAATTTCATTTATCCCGCAAGTGTATATAAAATGTATGTAGCCGCTGAAGTTCTCAGGCAGGTGAGCATCGGCGAATATTCACTCTATGAGCCCTTTGTTGTTGAATCGCCGAACGATGTCGACCGGGGGATGTCTCTTCCCAACGATCCGAGAACGGTGCCCGCGGCAGGTGATACCCTGGACGTTAATTATCTTCTCGACTTGATGATCACGACGAGTTCAAATACCGCCGCTAATTGTCTCATCGACCTGGCTTCGCGGGAACGTATAAACGAACTAATGCATAGGTACGGGTGGGAGGAGAGTGAAGTGACACGGAAATTTCTGAGCCGCGAATTTGAAGATCCCGATTATAAGGAGATACGCGGAACGGTTACGTGTGCTTTTCACGCAGCCGATTTCCTTTATAGAATATATACAAACCGGCTGGTCAATCCCTGGGTGAGTCAACAAATGATGACGCTCCTCGGCAGGCAGCTTGATAAATCGAAGCTTGCCGCGGGGTTGCCGGAAAATGCTATGTTCTACCATAAGTCGGGGTGGTGGAGTTACTGGACGAACGATGCGGGTATTGTGGACGATGGCGAGACAAGATTTGTGATAGCGGCATTTATTCCGCTCAGACAGCAGGAAGCGCTGCCAAAGTTTCATGCGCTTGGTGAACGGGTGTTTCGCTTGATGGAATCAAGGAGTAATATGTAAACTACCCGCGGTAAAATGAATCTTAATCAAGAATGTGAATCGAATCGTCGAGCAATAATTTTATTTCATCGTTATCTTTCAGGAAATTTCCCGCGCTAAACGTTGCTCCGGGAAATTCCCGTGCCGATATAACGTCGCCACCGATTGTGTCCAGCGTTCTGACGATAGGATTATTATATACCCACTTTCCGGCTTGTAATACGGGTTTATCCGATGTGAGTACCAGGATACCTGTTGTCGGATGCCATGCAGCTTGAATAATGATTGAATCGTCTTCTCTTTCGTGTGACCAGAGGACTTCGTATTCCTCGATATTAATTAAATGAGCATGTGAGTTTGAATAGCCGATGAAATAAACACCATCGTCGGAGAATGACCCATGTTGAAACCCCGTATCGACATATCCCACGATTTCACCATCGTCGGTTAAAAAATAAGAATTTTCCTCCAGCGATTTCCCTATCCACCTGTACGTTCCGACCGCCAGCAGGGAACCGTCGGGCGAGTAGACTATCCCGGTTGTATACGGTGCCTCGATCGTTCTCAGCAGCAATAGATTCCCCGTTTCATCGAACACCATCAAACGCGAATCGGGATGAGCGGGTTCCGAGACGATAAAGGCAGCACGGTCATTGTGTAATGAAAAATCGATTTTTCGTTCGTGCTCTACATCATCTGCGCCGGGAAAATGCTTCGATCGTAATTTCTCGCCGTCGGTATCGTAAAATTCCACCAGCCCGGAGAAGGAATCGATAATAACAAGTTTTCCAGAATTAAATATTCCGGCGGATGGAAATGCAGCATCGTACGCCGCCTCACGGATAACGGAATATATTTCCCGGCCGTCGCGGTCGAAAATTGTATAAGTAATTAACTGTTCATCGGTGATGTCGCGACTTATTTTCTTTTTCTGTTCGACCCGGAACATTCCGTCGGGAGATTGTTGTGTAAGCACGACGGAAGTAAAAACAATAGATAGTACTAATATGCGAAACATGGCGCGCTCCCTATTTGAGTAAGATCATACGTTGTGTTTTTATAATGTCGCCGGATTGCAGCCGTGCATAGTAAGCTCCGCTCGCAAGACCCGTTGCATCGAATACGACCGTATACATTCCCTGATCCGTGTTACCCTCTATCAACGTTGCGACATTACGACCGAGGATATCGAAAATCTTCAAGGTAACATCGGACTGCTCGGGAATAACGACGTCGATGCTGGTTGTCATATTAAAGGGATTCGGATAGTTGCTTGACATCGTTAAAACTTCCGGAAGATTTTGCGCTGCAGGACTGTCGTCCATCGACGTAATAAAATCGAAATACTGAAATGTTGATACCAATAGTTCCCATCGATCGGCTTTCTTGTCTATAGTTTCGACGGGAAACGCAAAGTATACAATCCCTCCGTCGACAGTACTTTCACCAAACGGGCCTTTATATCCGATTGCAGCTCCGCGGTATGAACCGTCCGGTCGCTGCGTTTGGTATCGTAATAACGTCCCGGCGCCGATTCCGGGTTGAATATCATCCGTCCAACTCACCGAGTAGAATTGATTATACCGGCTGCTGAAATTCTCATAAAGTGTGCCCTGCATACCATGGATATGCGGATTGACCCCGGCCACGGTGTGGGCAACGTGTGCAGCACGTAAATAATTGGCATAAAAGAGTGAGTCTGAAATTTCATGTTCGCTATCCGGCTTGCCAAGGTCGGCGCCGATTGCAGATCCGGAAACAATTAACTTTCCACCGCTTTCAAGATACTCTTGTATGAATAATTGTGCGGTTTCATCGAACGATGTACTTTGAAAGCCCCGTGTTCCAATATACCATAGTACAACATCGTACTCCGTTAAAACAACGGTGCTGTCAATCACCGAGCTCTCACGCGCGCTTGAGGCAATAGCTTCATAGGGAAGACTATTTCCGTATTTTAAGATAAACGGGTGTGTGTCGTCGTCCCAGGCAAATTGTTCTTCACCTTCCTGTATGCCGTCGACGATCAATACGGAATATTGATCAATAATATCGGTTGAAGACCAGGAAGCGTTCTTTACAAAAAATTCGGTGGACGGTGAACTCTCTATCGGGTCGTCAAGATTATTGACTGCCGTTAGCCGGAGCGTTACATCAATAAAATTGTCGGAGTCGTTGAGATTAAAAAATGATGGAGGATTTTCTATTGTGTATGATGTTGCTTCAGCAGTCAATACTGTTTCGGTTTCAGCTACTTGCCATCCGTCCTGATATTTATAATAGAGACGGTAACCGCCTAAATTATCTTCCGTATTCGGCAGCCAGGAAATTGAGATCGACCCGTTATCGCTTACTATGCTCGCATCTACAACGGGGGCTGCCGGCTTTTGATTTATCGATATCGGGTAATAAATGGTATCGGCGTTTTCCCGTGTATCTTCGGCAAAAATTTTGAGGATATAATCTCCGTTTGGTAAATCGTCCGTCCTGAGAGAATTCGGAGGAACGAGCAACGTTTGGTTAATTGCCGATGCTCCGTTTCCTCCGGTGACGTAGTACACGTGCAATCTGTTTGATGAATATTCACGGACGAACACGCGGTTCACATGAGAATTCATCGGTTTTCTATCGAACTGAAAACGAAGTCCTTCATCGGGAGGTGAATACACGTACGATGCCGTATCATTGCTCATAATATGGTATCCGAGTTTATAAATGCCCCGCCGTTGGTGAATTGGTTCCGGTCCATATTGTCCGTGCGCCCGGACTATTATTTCAACATTTCCGTGTAACCGTCCGGGATCGAGGGAGGTTGATGTTTCTGCGTCTCTGAACTCCAGCGTTCCAACTGCTATCACCGGTGCACGATCATCGATATACGGTGTCAGTCCTCCGTCCGGACGTATTGCATTGATATCTGCGCCGTTTGCATCGGGATCACTCACCAGTTCACGTTCTCGAAAATGAACATGTCCCCACATCGGTATGATCGTTCCGAGGATTGTTTCTCCTGCTATTACTTCATCACCGACTGAAAGCGACGGGTTGGGATCGACGTGAACATAGCTGATATGTTTCCACATTCCGTCTACCTCCGTACGAACGCGTACCCACGCACCGCCTCCGTGATCGCCGACCGTTCCGATGCTATGTACAATTCCGTCGAGCGACGGATAAACCGGATCGTTATCCGGTATTCGGATGTCAACGCCGTCGTGAAAATGATGCGAGGGACTTGTGGTACGGTATTCCGCGAACGCGCCGGTTATGTTGTGACTTTCATGAAATGGTGGATGAGGCCATTGAAATGAGAGGGTATCGGTTAAAGCGAAACAAGTATTTGTGCAAAAAGGAATCAGAAATATTAATGCTATATGGAGATAAAGTAATCGTTTCATACAATCCACCAAGACCTTTAATTTGTTTATTACAATAGATAACCGATACATCCCTCCGGTCTATGTACCTTACGATAGGTAAAATATAAACAATTTTTTAATTCAAAAGTCAAGCACGTTATAATGTTACTCTATCAAAAAAATATGTAACCGTCCGAATTTTGACTTGATTTTTATTTAAAAAAAGATATTTTGTACACTACACAGACATCGT
>PWTU01000142.1 GCA_003562775.1 Ignavibacteriales bacterium | reverse complement strand
TTCCGGTTCCTTTTCCCGGAGCAGCGGATCGTTGATCAGAATTATATCGATACTGTTCCGCACGTTCACTATGTGTTGCCGCGCCGAAGGTTGCCCGGATGTATCGAGTGTTTGATATATGGCCTGAAACTTTTTTATTATCTGCTTTATGGTACCGTTTCCTCTTTAATTACTATGTGTACAAGTATACTAAATTATAAATAAAAAATTCTAAAAATTTAAGTCAGGATTCCTGAATTTATATTGACTTGTAACTACTTTCCACTTATTATAATAAAATTACAGCTTAATTCGATATTTTTAATAGTTTTTCATGAATTCCGGGCTTCCCTCTATTGCACATCTTATAATAAATAATTATTATTCAGATACATTACTAATATGTAATTGTTTTTCAGGCAATGTAATCATTTTTTGGGTTGACGGATGAAAAATAAATGAAACAGAACTTGACTCCAATAGGATATACCGAACTTATTCGACGATATAAGCTGGATGTTCTTCCTCACTGGAAGGAATCGTACTTATATTCAAAACAAGTAAAAAAAAGCTATATTGAAGAAGGGATAATAGTGGAGATATACACTCCCCGCTATGACCCTGGAACCAGTTTGGGGGACCATCTTACCTTCGCTCTGAAATATGAAGGAATTAATCTTGAGATTCTTTCTGAACTTTTCAGGTCCGTTTCTCCTGAAGAAATCGTGGGCTTTGTGAAATCACAACCGACAGGAAAATATGCAAGAATTATTTGGTTTCTCTATGAGTGGTTGACCGGAGATCCCCTTCCACTTGATAATCTTAAGCAGGGAAATTATGTCCCCGTCCTTGATGCCGAAAAGTATTATACCGTCTCAAGAAAACTTGAAAAGAATAGTAAACGCCATCGGGTAATAAACAATCTATTGGGAACGGTAACATACTGCCCTATGGTGCGCAAGACTGAGACGCTAAAAAAATTTGAGAAGATGAATCTGGATGAAAAAGCACAAAAAATTATTAAGCAATATCCGGAGGAAATTCTTTACAGAGCTATGCAATATCTATATACAAAGGAAACAAAGTCATCCTTCGAAATAGAGAAAGAGTATCCGGATAAACGTAGAACTGCACGGTTTGTCGAGCTGCTCCGAAGTGCTGCAACTTCGGATGCCTTTTCACGCGAAGAACTTGTGCAGCTTCAAAAGGAAATTGTAGATGAACGATTTGCTATGGATGATTTTCGAGATTTTCAAAACTATGTTGGACAGACTCTCAGTCCAACTCGCGAAATAGTTTTTTTTGTCGCACCGAAACCCGAAGACCTACCCTCAATGATGGAGGGATGGATAACATGTTCAAAGCAGATGATGCAATCGGAGATTGATCCTGTTGTTATCGCAGCCGTTGTTGGGTTCGGTTTTGTATTTTTACATCCCTTCGAGGATGGAAACGGGCGACTCCATCGTTATCTCATCCATCATGTTTTATCGGCAAGAAAATTCACTCCTCCGGGTTTGATATTCCCTGTCTCGGCAACTATGCTTAAACAGGTGCTTAAATACGATGAAACACTTGAAAAATTTTCCCGGGAGCTTATGAGACATGTGGAGTATGACTTTGGTGACAACGGAAGGATAACGGTCAGCAATGAAACTGCAAAATATTACCGGTATCTCAATATGACCTATCAATCCGAGCGGCTTTATGAATTTGTGAGTGACACAATAGAGTATGAACTGCAACCGGAATTGGAATTTCTGGATATCTTCGAACAATCGCGAAGGAAAATACGCGAAATAGTTGATTTACCGAATAAAAAGCTTGATCTTTTTATACGACTATGTATAGAAGGGAAAGGAAATATTTCACATAAGAAAAGAAAACTGTTCGATTATCTAACAGAGGAAGAGTTTGAAGAAATGGAACAGATAGTATCGAATGAGATTAAACGCTATAGGTCGCCGTTTCAATAATTGAATTTACTGGAGAGCGATTAAGCCGATCGCTCTCCAGTAATAATTTGATCTCACCTTACACACTGCACTCAGCTTTTTATTACTTCACCCGAACCGGATACTCGGGAGTTTCCACTTGCGGCGGAGGATCCTGTTCAAGCATACGGAGCGCTTCTTCGATTGCCCGTTCAAGCTGCGGATCGCCGCCGTCCCTCATTTTTGCAGGAAGCTGCAATACTTCTATATCAGGCGGAACGCCTTCGTTTTCAACCGCCCATTCACCGTTGACCGTATAGAATGCAACACGCGGTGCAGTTACAAAACCGCCGTCGATAAGCGACGGATAATCGTATACGCCCACGAGTCCGCCCCACGTTGTGGTACCGACAAGCGGACCGATTCCCCGCTTCCGGAAATAATACGGCAGCGCATCGCCTCCGGATCCTGCATGTTCGTTAATGATCATAACTTTCGGACCATCCATTGCAGCAAGCGGCGTCTTGAAATCCTTTCCGTCGCGCGTATGCCAGTAATTCAGCACGGGTCGGTCGAGTAAATCGACTATATAATCGGCAGCCGAGCCGCCGCCGTTAAAACGTTCATCTATCACCGCACCTTTTCTGTCCACCTGTGCAAAGAAGTACCGGTTAAAATAAGAATATCCCGCGCCTGCTGTATTCGGCAAATAAACATAGGCGAGCTTTCCGTCCGACAGTTCTTCTACCTTCCTCCGGTTATCTTCTACCCATGCCCGCTGCCGTAATCCCCATTCGCTCGCTACAGGAACCACGGTAACCGACCGGGCACCCTGCGTTGACGGACGGTCGTTGACGAGCAATACGGTCTGCCGGTTGGCCGTTCCCTGAAAAAGACTGTAAATATTTGCCGGTGCACGTAACTCTCTGCCGTTCACGGCAAGAATATATTCACCCTCTTTCACGTCGCTTCCCGGTTCGGTCAACGGCGCGCGCAGTTCGGGATTCCAATTTTCACCGGTGTATATTTTTTCGATCCGGTAATATCCGTCCTCTATTGTATAGTCGGCGCCGAGTAAACCCACGTTAACCGATTCTGCCGACGGCGCATCTCCTCCACCGACATAGCTGTGCCCGATGACAAGTTCGCTCAATATATGTTGTAAGACGTAGGTGAGATCATTACGGTGACCTACATGTTCAACCCAATCGCGATATTTCTCTTTCATCGCTTTCCAGTCCGCCCCGTGCATGTTTGGTGCATAGAGAAAATCACGGTTAATTCGCCACGCTTCACGATAAATCTGTTCCCATTCTGCCCGCGGATCGATGCGTAGCTGCATATTTCCGGTATTCAGTCTTCCGTCACCGACGCTCGCCGTACCGGTTGCATCGACAATTCCCCACACATTTCCCGGAGCGTTGTATAATAGCTTGTTCCCGTTTGCAGAGATCGTATATCCCGTAATACCGCTCATAAACACACTCGATTCACGTTTACTTAAATCGTATGTATGCAGGGTATATCCTTGCTGATTCGGAACCGATTCAAGATAAAAGAAGCGTTTCTCTGCCGCGGCTTTAAGAGACGAATAATCCCGGCCCGGTATATTCTCAACGGATAATATGCGCTGATCGATATTTTCAAAATCGATGCGCACATTCACCTCATCGCCGTTATTTTCCTCTTGTTTATCGTTATCCCCGGTTTCTTCTTCATCGCTCTGCGGTGCAAGAGGCGATTTTTCATCTTTTGCAAGTACGACGAGATAGACATTGCTGATTACCGGTCGTTCGTATGAAGTCATATCGAGCCAACCGGTGTTTAACGCAACGTTGGTGCTGGCAAGGAAGTACAGATATTTCCCATTCTTATCGAATGCCGGTGAAACGGAATCGGACATCCCATCGGTAACTTGATATGTTTTGCCTTCTTCAATTGAATATACATAAATTGCACGGAGATGATTTCGTAATCTCTTCGAATAGGTAATCCACTTTGAATCGGGCGACCAGACCGGATGTAATGAACGCTGCGGGTGTTCGTAAGAATCGGTATCGACTTTTACGGGATTGCCGTCGTTTATGTCAAGATACCAGAGATTAAGATGTTTATCGGTAAACGCTATCTTCTCCGAATCGGGCGACCAGACCGGGGAATAATAATAACTCGGGTTCTCGAATGAGATCATTTTCGGCTCTTCGAGACCGGATTGCTCACCGATCATTAATTGATATTCGCCGCTTTTATCCGAAAACCAGGCAATGTAACGACCGTCGGGAGACCACGCCGGATACCGGTTATGTACACCGGTTTGATTGGTTATATTCCTGACATCGCCTTTTTCCGCCGGAACGGTAAAAATATCTCCGCGCGCACCGAACACCGCACGCACACCGTTCGGCGATACCCCTGCGCTCTGTATCATATTGCCGGCTTCAACAAAGCGCGGTCGCGTTAACGACCGGTCGCTAATTACGCTGATCGAGACACGCTCGCTCCTGTCCGATTCCGGATCGTAAAGGTGAATATATCCACCTTGCTCATAGACAATCACACCGGCGCCGCGGGAGGCATAACGGATATCGAATTCGTCGTGATGCGTAAGCTGACGAATTTCCTTCGTGTTCACATCGTACGAGAAAAGATTGATCGTTCCATTGCGGTCGGACGTAAAATAAACTTTATCGTCTATCCACATCGGGTAAGTATCGTTGCTATTATCACGGGGTATCATTTCGATTTCCAACGTCTCTTTATTCAAGATCCACACGGGTGTTGTACGACCGCCCCGGTAATGTCTCCATACCGTGTTTGCTTCTGCAAACGGTACATACGCTATCCGCCTGCCGTCGGGCGAATAGTCCCCCCGGTGTGCCATCGGTATTGGCAGTGATTCGGGATACCCATCGTTGACACCGGTCTTCCACAGACGGTTATACGGCACCGGTGCGGATTCACGACCGGATGCAAAGAGTACATACTCCCCATCAATCGTCCATCCCCGTACATTATCGGCACCGGGATGATATGTCAACCGTTTCGGTTCGCCTCCCTGCGCCGGCATTACATACACATCGGTATTGCCGTCGTACTGACCGGTAAATGCAATCCAGTTTCCATCGGGAGAAAAGCGGGGCAGCATCTCAAGTCCATCGGAGGTCGTAAGCTGCCGGGCGTGACCTCCGTTTCGATCAACAAGCCAGATGTCGCCGGCGTAAACAAATGCAATATGTGTCTCGCTCACGGTTGGATGCCGGAGCAGCCGGGATTCATCGGCGGCAGCGGCGCCCAACAGCAGAACAAAGAGAATTGCGCTGATTAGTAAAGTTCGGTAATACATAACAATCACTTCCTTTATATAAACATACATAATAATTGTTGTTTGGATTTAGCATTTTCAAAAGAGCGGCGGGAATTACGCGCAAGAAACGGCTGCCTGAATACACTCGCATCCATCGCCCGCATTCCATATACCCGTCCGAGCCATTGATGATATGACGACCGCGATTCGTCGAGCTTAATCGCTTTTTTCAGATAATCGTCGGCGTCGCTGAACCGGTTTTCCAATAATGATCAGTTCTCACTCACTTCCACACTTTCCAAACGGCTCGTCACGGTGCCGCCTCCCATCATTGCAGGCAATGAAGCAATGCTCTTCAGAATTCTACGCGGTTCATCTGTTGAAATCCAAACGGTGCGTTCGTCACCGTTATCGAGAGAACGAATCGCTACCTTCATTGCACTAAAGCTCCCCGCCGGTACTTCAACTGTTTCGATATCTACAACTTCAAGATATTTTACCTGTACTTTTTGCTGCATAGTATTGAATGTACGGAAGGTAGTTTCAAATCCGGCATCGAGCGGCATGGCAAGTAATGCCAGGTCGAGACCACCGCCGTCGGATAATACGGGTGCATCGAGTTCCGCACGGATCGGTATCTCCTGCCCCTGAACCTTAATGACACCGTTAATATTTGATTCAGTGTACTCGATTTCAACGGTTGCCATCCCCTCGGTAGCGGATCGATAAATCGGAATAAGCGACTGATAGTCGACATATATCGTATCTGCCGATGCACCCATAGGGCTGCGTGCGGCTTCAATCACACGCCATACGTCCCGGTCGTTGTATGTCGACTTTTCGACCGATCGTGTCGAGGTTATGCTTATTTCACGTCCCTGTGTCTCGATTATCGAGGAATAACTGACTGTTTCCGTGGTCACTAAATCGGTAAAAAATTCGGGTAATGGCGCCATGGCGGCTTCTTCCAGTCCGGCAACGGGTTCGGGCAATTCCACCCCGGCTACATCGACGGTAATCTCGTCCAATCGTTGGGCAATGTTCTCTGGAACATCTTCCTGATACCGTCCGCCCAGATGTTCAGCAAAGAATTTTTCCATTGCGACATAGAAGGCAATCCGGTTCTCAGGGCGCCGGAATCCGTGTCCTTCG
>PWTU01000187.1 GCA_003562775.1 Ignavibacteriales bacterium | reverse complement strand
GCGGCAAGTCCCTCGGCGATTTGAATGCCGAACTCGGTCGCCTGCTTCGAACTGATCGATCCTTTCTTCTCGCCCAGTGTTTGACCGTCGACGAATTCCATGACGATAAAAAGTTGTCCGTCATATTCCTGTATGTCGTGAATGGTACAAACATTCGGATGATTGAGCGCCGACGCGGACTGTGCTTCCTGAATAAATCGGGCCTTATCCTGTTCGGAAGCGGATATTTGCGACGGCAGAAATTTGAGCGCGACGGTCCGGTCGAGCTTTGTGTCGTGGGCTTTATAGACAACTCCCATACCACCTTCACCTAACTTCTCCAAAATCTGATAGTGTAATATTTTTTGGCCGACCATCCTTTTATTTACCCTTCATCATTTCGATATATTCGGGTTCGTTACGAATACTTTCAAAGTCGGGATCGCGTTTGATCCATCCGTAATCCTGCCAGCCGGATGTAATAGCATTTTTCAGTGTATCAACCGCAAGTTTTTTCTCACCGAGCGATGCGTAAAAACATGCAGCATTATACAACATTACCGTATCTCCCGGACTCAATTCGATTGCCTTTGCCGCTTCGGATTTTGCTTCTTCTATTTTACCGACCGAGGATAAATTCATGGCAAAAAACATCCGTGCACGTGCATCTTCGGGGTACCGGAGCAGAAAGTCAGGGAAAAATTTTATTGCAGTCCGCGTTACTTCTTCGGCTTTTTCTTTTTCTCCGAGCCGTTCATATACCATCCGTAAATCACCAGCAGCAGTATAGAAATCCGGATTAATCTCAAGCGATTTCCTGAAGAGTTCAAGCGCTTCCTGTTCACGGTCCATCTGCCTGTATATTCTGCCGAGTATCCAATACGGAATGTGATTATTTGGATCAAGGTCGATCGCTTTTTTACCTGCGGTAAGTGCATCGTCGAACATTTTCTTGTTAAAATATGCCACGGCGAGCGCCGCAAACGCCTCCGAGAGTGTCGGATCATATAACTGCGCCTTCAAGGAAGATTCGACTGCCTTTTCAAGCCATGTTTCTCTCCGATCCCAGTACTGATACAGATAGGCATACGCTTCTCCTAATCCGGCATACGCCGCTGCATAGCGTGGATCAAGCTCGATGGCTTTTAGAAAAAGTTGAATCGCGATATTGGTGTTTCCTTTAGAGAGACGATATAGAAAACCTCTCGCCCGCAGATAGTAGTCGAACGCTTCGGCATTCAGCGTCGACCGCTTCGTCAGCGCAACTTGTTCAGTCGGTGTTAACTTGACCATAAGTGCATCGACAATTTGTTTCGATACCTGTTCCTGAATATCGAACACGTCTTCGATTTTTCCTTTATATGTTTCTGCCCAGAGCTGTGCATCGGCATCTACATCGACAAGTTCGACGGTTATACGAAGATTATCCTGAAATTTTCTCACGGTGCCTGCAAGTATATATCGTGTGCCGAGCTCACGGCCAATCGTTTGCGCATCCTTTTTTGTTGCTTTATATTGCATTGAGGTGGTACGGGGAATCAACCGTATATCTTTAAGCCGGGAAAGATTAGCAATTAATTCTTCCGTCAATCCGTCGCTGAAATAATCGCTCTCCTTATCGGGACTGATGTTTCCGAACGGCAGCACCGCAATGGCTTTTGTTTTTGCCTCGGATTTCTTTGATTGTATTTCGACCCGAACCGACGTAAGGGTATTAATCAGTTCTTCCATACTCCGGTATCGCTTATTCCGGTCCTTTGCCAGTATTTTCATCACAACCGAATCAAGTTGATGTGGAATCTTTTTATCCATCTCACTGGGCAACGGAGGGTCCTCGTTTATGATAAGGTACGCTAATCCCGCCTCATGTTCCGATTTAAACGGCTGTTCACCCGTTAACATCTCGTACAGAACAACCCCAAGCGACCATAAGTCGGATCGATGGTCGGCGCTTTGTCCTTGCGCCTGTTCGGGAGACATATACGACAATGTGCCGAGCGATGTCCCGGTTCTGGTGATCCCGATGCTGCTCTTGAGCTTCGCCAGACCGAAATCCATAATTTTCAGTTGTCCTCCGGAAGCTACCATGAGATTTGCGGGTTTGATATCCCGGTGAATAATATTCTTTTCATGTGCGGCTTTTAATCCCGTTGCAATTTGAATTGTCCACTCGAGTGCCTGATCGACAGGAATGCTCTCACCTGTTTTTACTTTATTGAGATAAGAACTTAATGTCTGTCCCTCGATAAACTCCATAACCATGAATAGCGAACCATCGTGCTCATTAATCTCATAGACATTCATTATGTTGGGATGGTTGAGTGCAGCGGTTGCTTTCGCTTCCTGAAGAAATCTGGATTTATTATCTTCCGACTCGGAAAGGTGGGAAGGAAGAAATTTCAGCGCAACGGTGCGATCAAGCTTGGTGTCTGTCGCTTTGTAGACAACGCCCATTCCACCTTCGCCTAATTTTTCAAGAATCTTGTAATGCAATATAATTGTACCTATCATAGTTATAATCCTTATATATTGATTCATGTACAAATTATTATTAAGGGCGACAATGTATGTATATATGTCACTTTTATTATATGTTTTTATTTTCCGTTCATGAGTTCGATATAACCGGGTTCTTCCCGGATACTATCAAGATCCGGATCACGTTTGAACCATTCATAATCCTCGTGTCCTCCCGCAACGGAATTTTTCAATGCTTCGACCGCGAGCATCTTTTCACCTATCCGTGCATAGAAACATGCGGCGTTGTAAAACATTAACGGGTCCGACGGATTCAATTCCAGCGCCGTTGCCGCTTCTCTCTTTGCACTATCTGTTTGATCGGATTCAGCCAAGCAAATAGCATAAAACATATGCGCCCGTGCATCGTCGGGATGACGACCTAAATACCGTGGATACGCCTCAAGCGATGTTTGGAGAGCCGCCTCGAATTTTTCGGTTTCTCCGAGTCGTTCGTATATAAGACGCAGATCGCCATACGCGGAGTAAAAATCAGGATTGAGAGAGATCACTTTTTCCAGCAGCTCAATCGCTTCGATATCGCGATCGGTCAAATGATATATCCGTGCAAGTATCCAGTATCCGAGAAAATTATTCGGATCGAGTTCGATTGCTTTTTTACTGGCATCGAGCGCTTCATCGAGTGATTGTTTGTTGAAATACGAAAGACTCAACGCGGCATACGCTTCTGAGAGCGACGGGTCGTACATCAATGCTTTTAAACATGACTCGATAGATTTGTCAAGCCAGATATCCGTGCGTTCAAAGAGCTGATATAATGTCGCGTACGATTCACCCAAACCCGCATACGCAGCGGCATACCGTGTATCGAGCTCGATAGCTTTTTGAAAAAGTTGAATCGCCATCTTGAGATTACTCTTATTAAACCGGTAGAGATAATCCCGTGCACGGAGGCAGAGGTCAAACGCTTCTGCATTGACCGTCGGTCGTTTCGTTAACACAATCTTTTCCGTCGGCGTCAACTTTACCATGAGTGCATCGACGATTTGCTGGGATACCTGTTCCTGAATATCGAACACATCGGCAAGCTTCCCTTTATAGGTTTCTGCCCATAATTGCCGGTCATTCACAACATCAATCAACTGTACGGTGATCCGGAGATTATCCTGATATTTGCGAACGCTCCCCTCGAGGATATATTGAGCGCCAAGTTCCTTACCGATGGTTTTGATGTCTTTCTTCGTTCCTTTGTATTGCATCGAGGTCGTTCGTGAAACAACCCCGATATCCTTTAACCGCGACAGGTTTGCAATTAATTCCTCGGTAAGCCCGTCGCCGAAATAATCGTTTTCCTTCTCGGCGCTGATATTTTCAAATGGAAGGACTGCAATTGCCTTTGCTCCCCGATCAGTAGATCCCATTTCGGTTTTGACTGTATTGATCGCCTCGATAACTTCATCAATAGTTTGATATCGTTGTTCGACATCCTTTGAAAGCATCTTCATCACAAGCATATCGACTGCGTGGGATATTTTACGATCGAGTGTACTCGGAACGTGCGGTTCCTCGTTAATGATCAGGTACATCAATGCCGCATCGTGTTCCGCTTTAAAGGGAAGTTCCCCGGTGAGCAGTTCATAGAATACAATGCCAAGCGACCAGATATCGGAACGCTGATCGACCCCTCCCCCCTGCGCCTGTTCGGGAGACATATAGCCGAGGGTTCCGAGAGACGTTCCGGCTTTTGTAAGCCCCGACCCGCTTTTCAGTTTTGCAAGCCCGAAATCCATGATCTTGACACGGTTATCGTTCGTCAGCATAATGTTTTCCGACTTGATATCTCTATGGACAATTCCTTTCTGATGTGCAGCTTTTAATCCTTCTGCCGCTTGCAGAACCCGGTTAATAACTTTCCCGATGCCGGCTCCTTTACCGGACTGTTGGTCGGAAATAATAGATTTTAGCGTTGTACCTTCGATGAATTCCATGACAAGAAAAAGCGTTCCCTCGTGTTCGTTTATCTCATGCACGTGAAGTATATTCGGATGGTTTAATGCAGCCGCCGCTTTGGCTTCCTGCAGAAAACGGAGTTTATCGCTTTCGGACTGCGCGATATGCGGGGGCAGGAATTTTATCGCAACCTGCCGTTCAAGTTTTGTATCCTGTGCTTTATAGACAATACCCATACCGCCGCGACCCAATTCTTCAGTAATTTTATAGTGCAAAATATTTTGGTTTACCATAAATTTATTTCCCTTTCATTAATTCTATATATCCCGATTCCTGGCGGATACTGTCAAAATCCGGATCCCGTTTTATCCATTCAAAATTTCCATATCCGTTTTTTACCGCACTACCGAGAAGCTGCACTGCGGTCTCTCTTTCTTCGAGACGGGCATACAAACAAGCGCCGTAATACATCATAATAGGGTCGTTGGGACTTAACTCGAGCGCCTTTTCTCCTTCGGTTTTCGCTTCTTCCACTCTTTTTGCTCTCGCTAACCATACTGCATATGCCATTCGCCGGTATGTATCCTCCGGATGCTGGACAAGATATTTTGGAACGACCGAGAGAACCCTTTGAATGGTTCTCTCGAGGTTTTCAGAATCACCTAACCGCTCGTAATACATTCCCAGGTCGTCATACGCGGTGAGGAAATTGGGATTAATTGAAACGACTTTCTCAAGTGCAACACATGCGTCTTTGTCACGGTCGGAAGAGTGATAAATTCTCGAGAGGATCCGGTACGCATTAAAGTTATTCGGATCAAGCTCGATAGCTTTTTTACTTGCCGACAATGCCTCATCGAGCGAATCTTTTCCGTAATATGCAAGCCCGAGCGATGCATACGCTTCCGAGAGCGAGGAATCGTACATCAACCCCTTCAGACTAACCTCCATCGCTTTATCGAGCCAGCTTTCCTGACGGTCAAAATCGCGGTACATTATCGCGTACGCTTCTCCCAAACCCGCATACGCCGATGCAAACCTTGAGTCGAGATCGACGGCTTTTTGAAACAGTAAAATTGCGAAATCAAGATTATTTTTCGTCCGGTTGATTAAAAAATTTCTTCCCTTCAGATAACAATCGAAAGCTTCCGCGTTGAGCGTCGGACGTTTGGTAAGCTCGACTTTTTCAACCGGCGATAGTTTCAACATTAAGGCATCTACGATTTCTTTCGACACTTCTTCCTGGATGTCGAAAATATCCGCCAGTTTCCCTTTATAGGTTTCACCCCAGAGCTGCGTTCCTTTCGAAACATCGATCATCTGAACCGAGATTCGTAAATCGTCTTTAAACTTTCGAACGCTTCCTTCCATGATATACCGGACTCCCAGCTCTCTCCCGATTGTGTTGATGTTTTTTTCGGTCCCTTTATAACGCATCGAATTCGTCCGTGCAACGACGTGTACTTCTTTTATCTTCGATAAATTAATGATAAGCTCCTCAGCCAGACCGTCCGCAAAATAATCGGTTTCTTTATCGGGACTGATATTTTCAAAGGGAAGAACTGCAATTGTTTTTTCATCGTTATCATCTTTCTTTAATGTACTTTGCTTGCTTCGGAAATCGGTCAGATCTTTCAGGAATTCATCCAGATCCTGATATCTAAAATTGAGATCCTTGCTGAGCATTTTCTTCAGCATTTGTTCAATTTTTATAGGTACATCTTCTCTAACGGATGTGATCGGCACCGGGTCTTCATTTAAAATCGAATAAAGAATCGCCTGTTCGAAATCTCCTCCATACGGTAATTTCCCGGCAAGCATTTCATAGAGTATAATTCCGAGCGACCAGATATCCGAACGATGATCTGCTTTTTCACCGCGCGCCTGTTCGGGAGACATATACGCAACGGTGCCGACCGTTGTTCCGACTTTCGTGATTTGTCCGGAATCCTTTAACTTTGCAAGCCCGAAATCCATAACCTTTATCTGC
>PWTU01000258.1 GCA_003562775.1 Ignavibacteriales bacterium | reverse complement strand
CCTTTACTGAATTTGAATATACGATGCAATACGGCGGAATGAATGAATTCATAACAATTGCCGCGTTAATTACCGGCGCCGCACAGTTTATTTTTCTGATTAATTTCTTCGGCAGTATGTATTTCGGGAAAAAAGCAGATCAAAATCCCTGGAGAGCTTCGACACTTGAATGGACGACCGAAGATCCGATGCCGGGCCATGGTAACTGGAAAGGTGAAATACCGACTGTGTATCGCGGACCGCATGAGTACAGCACACCCGATGGGAAAGAGGATTACGTTATGCAAACGGATAATACGGGATTTGAAAAACTGAGTAAGGAATGAGTATGCATACAATAATTACAGAGAAAGAACAAAATACAACTTCCCAGGTAATCCCGCCGGGATCCGGTAATGGAAATGGTCGCAGCGGATGGGGTGGGGGTATGTCGCACAGCCGGTCTCACTATTCGCTGCCGATACAACCTGCGAAATTCGGATTATGGCTTTTCATCGCGGCAATTATGATGTTATTTGCGGCGTTTACCAGTGCCTACCTGGTTCGCTCGGGCGGAGGCGATTGGATCAGGTTTAGTATACCCTCGGTAATGTGGTATGGAATCGCGGCGTTGATACTCAGCAGCGTCTCCATTCAATCTGCTCTCAAATCGATCAGGACAGGAAAGACGGATGTGTTTAGGAAGTTATTATTACTGGGTGTACTGCTGGGCGCCGTATTTATCGCCGGTCAATTTATCGGGTGGAATCAATTACGTACAAGCGGTCTCTATCTTGATACAAATGCATCAAGCGCATTTTTCTACATGATCACGGTTACCCATTTTGTCCATTTAATGGGCGGTATTATTGCACTTGTATTTGTAACGGGGAAGGCATTGCTCGGCAGGTATAACAGTCAAAATTATCTCGGCGTTGAATTATGTTCGACCTACTGGCATTTTCTCGGTGCTTTATGGGTCTATTTAATTATTTTTCTAACTATCGTATAAACATTTACACAAATAAGTGGAGTTCATAATGAACCACGATGCAGTTCTTGAACAACAAAAAATAATGGAGTCGGAATGGGGAGGCGGGAAAGCTCCTTTTGGAGTATCGTGGCGAAAGTACATGATGTGGATATTTATCGTATCGGATGCATTTACATTCGGAGCGTTCCTGGCAGCGTACGGGATGTTCCGGATAACTTCTGCGGAGTGGCCGAATACGTATGAGGTGTTTACTGCATTTCCTTTTATCGGAGTCGAAGCGCCGATGCTGTTTGTTGCAATGATGACATTTATTCTTATCTGTTCCAGTTTTACGATGGCGCTGGCGGTATCGGCAAGCTATAAAAACGATAAGAAAAATGCATTGAAGTTTCTCGGCCTTACGATTCTCGGTGGTTCGATATTTCTTCTGTGCCAGGTATATGAGTGGTATCATATTATTCACGATGGTGCAACGCTGACGTCAAATCCGTGGGGAGTGCCGTTATTTTCAGCCACTTTTTTTATGATTACCGGCTTTCATGGACTGCACGTGTTAAGCGGCTTGATTCTGCTTGTCATTACAGCTCTTAAAGTGAAGAGGGGAGTATATGAGCGCCGTGGATCGTACGAAGGCGTTGAAATCGTGGGATTGTACTGGCACTTTGTCGACCTGGTATGGGTGTTTGTGTTCACCTTTTTCTACTTACTGTAAATAATTATAGGAATATAGTATGAGCGAACAAGAACACGGGAAGAAAATATACATCAAAGTATGGCTCTGGCTTCTTGCCATAACCGTAGCCGGTTTTATCATTTCACCGCTCGGTTTACCCGGCTGGCTGCATACCCTGCTTATTGTGAGTATCGCTCTAATGAAGGGCGGTCTCATCGTTGCATATTTTATGCATCTGAAATTCGAACGTATAACGTTGATTTATTCCATATTGCTGCCGTTGCTATTAATCATCGCATTAGCGGTTGCTTTAATGTATGAAGGGACAACACGGTTTTATTAGATAATGGAGTTGTTATGAAAAAAATCCAGGTTATTGTATTGATGCTTTGCGCCATATCCTTGATTGCACCGGTACATCTTTCTGCACAATGTGCTATGTGCGGTGCATCCGTTCAATCATCGGACGAAGGGCTTGAAATGGCTGCCGGTTTGAATGCAGGTATTCTCTACCTTCTTTTAGTTCCGTATGTAATCTTTATGACTTTCGCTATTGTAATTTATAAAACAATCAAGCGAAAAAAACAACAGGAAAATACACTAATGTATAATAATAAGATATGAACGGTTATAATCACTGGCTTCACCGGTACGCGATATTTGTTGCTGTTTCAACGGCGGTTTTATTATATTGGGGCGGTCTCGTCACGAGCACCGGATCCGGTCTTGCAGTCCCCGATTGGCCGCTTTCATACGGTATGCTTATGCCCCCCATGGTAGGAGGGATTTTTTATGAACATGGTCACCGGATGGTTGCAACGTTTGTCGGAATACTGACGATCATACTTGCAGTATGGCTGCAAAAAAAGGAAGAACGTAAATGGCTTCGTACTCTTGGCTGGATTGCACTCGGAACGGTAATATTTCAGGGTATTCTCGGAGGGGTTACGGTGCTCTTCTTTCTTCCCGTTCCGGTATCCGTGTTTCATGCAACACTGGCACAAACATTTTTTTGCATCACGATAGCTATTGCTTTGTTCACATCGGGTTATTGGAAGCGATCGGAACAATATTCCATCGAGCCGAAAAGAACCTCATTGCGGACTCTCACTGCCATTTTACTTGTCGCCGTTTATCTTCAGCTTATAATCGGTGCAATTATGCGACATATGGAAGCCGGGCTTGCAATCCCCGATTTCCCCCTTGCTTTCGGACAAATAATTCCGCCTATTGAGAGTATTGAAGTTTTAATTCACTTTCTTCACCGGTTGGGTGCAGTAGCAGTCGGTATTGTAATACTATGGTTTGCGATTCATGTTTTTAAATATTATTCATCACTCTATGTGTTTGTGCTGCCTGCAATTGCATTATTAATTTTACTTGTTGTTCAAATAACGCTCGGAGCATATGTTATTTGGTCTGCAAAAGGAGTAGCAGTGACGACGTTCCACGTCGTGACCGGCGCTCTGATTCTCGGGACTTCAGCAGTGACAACATTATTGGCGCACCGCTTGATTAAACCGGAAACCGGCGGCGCGTTTGGAGAGATAACACCACAACAAGCTCAATAATAACAATGGATGAAACATGCAGAGCGCTGTAATTAAACTTGAAAAATCACGAATGGCAGATTACTGGGATCTGACAAAACCGGGTATAACTTTTCTTGTGGTAATCACCTCCCTTGCAGCATATTACATTGCTTCGCAGGGGGCGCCGAATATTGTTATGCTCATTCATGCTTTACTCGGTATTGCTTGTATCTCGGGAGGAGGCGGCGCCTTAAACCATTACATCGAACGGGAACGGGATAAAGTAATGAATCGTACCCGTAACCGTCCGATACCATCCGGGAGAGTTCAACCACAGGAAGCGCTGATTCTTGGCGCCGGCTTATCGATACTGGGAATTCTCTATCTCGTTGTTGCAGTAAATACGATAACAGCCGTATTAGGATCGCTCACCTTAATAGGATATATTGCGGTGTATACTCCGTTGAAGAGAGTTTCTCCTCATTCAACCATTATCGGAGCATTTCCCGGTGCGATGCCGCCTGTGCTCGGCTGGACTGCCGTAACCGGCAGTATATCACTTGAAGCATTAATACTATTCGCAATTGTATTCTTCTGGCAGATGCCTCACTTTTTGGGAATTGCCTGGATGTATCGAAAGGACTACGAACGAGGTGGATTTCCTATGCTGCCTGTTATCGCACCCGACGGGAAGAGTACTATGCGTATGATTCTTATATACTGCACGGGTCTCATACCGGTTTCACTCCTTCCGACAATTCTCGGCCTTGCAGGATATACTTATTTTATTGCTGCTCTTATATGCAGCATTATCTTTCTGTATTTTTCCGTTCGTCTAACATTGGCGGTTACGAATACGAACGCAAAATACCTGGTTCTTGCCTCTGTTTTGCATCTTCCTTTAGTAATGACTTTCCTGATGATTGATGCAATCAGATGACCTTGATTTCTCTCCGTTTTATTTTACAATAGTAAGCCGTATATTATTTATATGATTGAAGTAGAAAATATTACATACAGATACCCGGTGAGTAAGACACCGGCATTGCGGAATATTTCATTCAAAGTAAACGACGGAGAAATTTGCGGCTTCCTCGCTCCCAATGGAGGTGGAAAAACAACGCTGTTTAAAATTCTTTCAACCTGCCTGCCGGTACAGGAAGGTACATTATCGTATAATTACAATGATTTTCGGATGAATATTTCGGCTATCAGGAAAGCCATCGGGGTAGTTTTTCAAAGCCCGAGCGTTGATAAAAAATTGACGGTGTTGGAAAATCTGATTTGCCAGGCAAAACTTTACGGGTTTAACCTCCGCGATTTAGGCGAAAAAATCGATGATATTGTACAAATGTTTGGTTTGCATAATTATCTCCATCAAAAACTTGAGACATTATCCGGTGGGTATCAACGGCGGGTGGAACTTGCGAAGAGTATGCTGCATGATCCGGCTATACTTATTCTGGATGAACCCGGTACCGGACTCGATATCGGCTCAAGACAAGAATTATGGCATTATCTGAAAACTCTACGCGATGAGAAAAATGTCACCACGCTGGTGACCACTCATTTAGTCGAGGAAGCCGAACAGTCCAACAAGGTTGTTATTCTTAATGAGGGACGGCTTGTTGTATCCGGCTCACCCTCAAAGCTAAAAGATGAAATCGGGGGCGAGATTTTATCGGTGAAATCCACGCAAATCGACCGCTTGATGAGCTTATTACGCGATAAATGGAACCTTGAAGGGAAGCCGGTTAACGGAATCGTCAGAGTCGAAGTAGGTGGAAATAAACATATTATTAATGCGTTACTGACAGATTATCTTGATTTGATCGATTCCGCAACGGTGAGCAAGCCATCACTTGAAGATGTTTTCTTCAAACATACAGGAAACAGGTTTAACAATGTAACGAAGGGAGGCAGCAGTTGATACAACAAGGGAATTATACGGTACGGCCGGCACTTGCATTGTGGAAACGTGAGCTTATTCGCTTTGTACGGCAAAAGAGCCGCATAGCAGGCGTAGTCTTCACTCCGATTATATTTTGGTTAATCCTGGGACTTGGTTTCGGCGACTCGTTTCGCACGGTACAGGGGTCTATCGAAATATCATATCTTGAATTTTTCTATCCGGGTGTGATCGTTTTAATTATTTTATTTACATCGATTTTTTCGAATATATCATTAATTGAGGATCGGAACGAAGGATTTTTCCAAAGTGTTTTGATTGCACCTGTTACATCAAGTGGTATCGTTGCAGGAAAGATCATCGGCGGTGCAACCATTGCTTTAATACAAGCCGCTATCTTTTTTATTTTTGCTCCGTTTATTGGTTTTAAGGTAGATATATTTATTGTATTTATGTATGTCCTTGCGTGTATTGTGATTTCCATCGGTCTGTCGTCGCTCGGATTCATTATTGCCTGGAAAATTAATTCGGTACAAGGTTTTCATGGAATAATGAATGTCGTGCTTATTCCGATGTGGTTGTTATCCGGGGCGGTTTTTCCAGTTGATAATTCACCGTCTCTGCTCAAGTGGGTAATTGCGTTAAATCCAATCGGTTATGGGGTTGATTTAATAAGAGGAATTCTCTATACTGCAATGCCAAACGGAGGCACAGAATCTATATCGTGTATTTCCATAGTAGTAACGGTATTATTCTCATTGGCATTGGTGTATTTTGCAATCGGTACGGTCCGCAAAACAAGATATTTTTAAATATAAATCTGAAAAAATTTCTTAATGGCTGATTTAAAGATAACAGGAAAAATATTTAAACCTGTTCTTATCGTATTGTTTTTTATCGTTGTGATTATGCTGTTGTTGCTTTACGGTACTATGCGTGATCATAGTTCGCAACATACTCTTGAATATATTAAAGAAGTACCAGGATTCGCTTTGATCGATCAATTCGGCAATGAATTTACCGGAAACGATCTCAAAGGGAAATTTTGGATCGCAAGTTTCATATTCACTCACTGTGGCGGAAGTTGTCCGACAATGACATTTCAAAAACGTGAATTACAGAATGATATTCCCCCCGAATTACCGGTCGCATTTGTTTCCATCAGTGTCGATCCAGAAAGAGATTCACCCGGCGTGCTCCGCGCATATGCAGAGGAATGGGGAGCAGATCAACGGCGATGGTTCTTTCTAACCGGAGATACCGCGGCTATATACTCGCTTGCCCGGGAGGGGTTTTTACTCGGTGTTGAACCGGAAGG
>PWTU01000151.1 GCA_003562775.1 Ignavibacteriales bacterium | reverse complement strand
TTCACCGTCTTCCAGCTCTTCGAATTGTTTATGACTTAAACAAAAACCCCAGGTTTCGTGATAATACGAAGTTCGATACGGTATCCAATCCGGCTTGTCGGGGATTGTAAAAATGTTCTTTTTCAGCTCTTCCAGCGGTAGTGTGGTGTGTACGGGAACGCTGTAATTGACAACGTGGAGATTCGACTTTTTAAAGTCAACAATCCTGACTCCCGATTTGTCTTTAATATACGCATCGCGAATATTCCATTCCTTTGGAACCGTCCAATCATATACAGACGTACCACTCGGCACCTCGTGAATTTTTAATGGAATGATTTCCTGAACATGCCTCAATGTTTTCCTATTACCGTCCCCCGTGATGCTTCTGCATATCGGATATAATTTTTCTATTAATTTAAACATGTCACTTATTGGCACTTTTCTATTCATATTTGCTCAAACCATCCATTAATCTTATTGTTGCAATTCCTTTTTCTCTCTGTGGACTTAGTTATTTCACTTTTTATGATATCATATTAATACGAGTCAGATAATATCAACGGTATTTTATATAATCGGGATAACTCTGATCTTTTTCCGAAACGGATGTAACCGCAAGCGGCCATGATATTTCGAATAGCGGATCATCCCAGCGAATACCGCGGGCATGCGCCGGACTGTAAAACGTCCCCATCTGATAATGTATGAGACAGGAATCTTTCAGCGTCTGAAAACCGTGAGCAAAACCAGGCGGTATATAAAGCGATCTGTAATCGCGGTCGTTTAAAATTATACCGAACCACTCACAATATGTATCCGACTCGGGTCTCAGATCTATTATCACGTCGTAAATTTCGCCCGCATAGCAGCTAACCACTTTGGATTCTGCGTACGGCTCTGCCTGATAGTGCATACCTCGCAGAGTGCCCTTTCTTTGATTAAATGATATATTCGATTGTACGAAGGTATTTTCAATGCCAATTTCTCGGAATGTGTTATGACAATATGTTCGTGCAAAAAAACCACGATCATCTGTGTGTTTTTCTTTATCAATAATATATGCACCAGCCAACGGGGATTCCACAAATTTCATATTTTGTCAATCAATTATCATAACATCCGGTATCGGAATTATAAATTTCCCTCCCCATTCACGAATATAATTATTCTGGGTTATAATCTCATCCTGTAAATTCCAGGGAAATATAAGCACGTAATCCGGCTTGTCTTCTTTAATCGCATCGGGATCTTTAATCGGGATATGTGTCCCGGGTAATAATTTTCCTATTTTTTGTGGATTTCGGTCGACAACATAATCTATGATGTCCGTCCTGATACCACAATAGTTTAAAAGGGTGTTTCCTTTCGCCGCTGCACCATAACCCACAATGCGTTTCTCATTTTCTTTTATTTTTATTAATTTTTTTAATATGTGCCTTTTTTGTGCGTGTATAACTTCAGAGAATGACTTGTACATTGCCAAGTTGTGCAATCCGGCATTGTATTCTTTTTGAAATAAGTTTTTTACGGATCGATAAATCCGTTGTTCCATATTATCGCTATGCGTCGCATATATACGCAACGATCCTCCATGGGTTGTTAATTCATCGACATCGAATATTTTCAGACCATGGTTCTCGAATATTTTCAGTACACTGAAAAACGATAAGTATGAAAAATGCTCGTGATAAATGGTGTCAAATTGTTTCTTCTTAATCAGATTTAAAATATGCGGAAATTCGAGCGTCGCAATCCCACTGGGTTTAAGCAGTATTTTTATTCCACCGACAAAATCATTAATATTCGGGACGTGTGCAAGCACGTTATTTCCAATGATCAAATCCGCAGCTTTATTTTGTGCAATTAATTCTTGTGCGACCGCAACCCCGAAGAATTTAGTAATTGTTGGAATTCCGCGCTCCTGCGCATAGAGTGCTACATTTTCAGCCGGCTCTATTCCTATAACCGGAATATCTCTTTCGATAAAGTTTTTCAATAAATAACCGTCGTTACTCGCCAACTCGATAACCATACTATCTTTCGAGATAGTAAATCGGTCTATTATCTTGTCCTCATAGATTCGAGCATGCTCGAGCCAGCTGTCGGAGTAAGATGAAAAATAAGCATAATCGGAAAAAATAACGTCGGGTGTTTCATATTCCATCAACTGCACCAGTAAGCATGACGAACATACAAATACCGTCAAGGGATAAAACTTTTCACTCTTATGAATTCGAGATGCCTGCAGGTAGGAATTCGACAGAGGTGACATACCTAAATCAATGAATATATGCTCAAGTTTATTATCACAAAATCTGCAGCAGGGACTTATTGTTTTTGCATCTGCTGACTTGATGCTATCACTGGTAACGATATTATTTTGCATAGTGTGAATACTTATGATGTGCAAATAAAAACTGTACTACTATTATGATAATCACTAATTTTTCACGTTGGATTTTAGTTTAGCAACATACTCTGATATCTGATTTTCAGTCATCGCATAAGCGGGTTTCCGATGATCATAAAAACCTTTATACCACCGAATTACTTTTTCGAGAGATTCTTCAATGGTAAGCCGTGTGCTCCAACCGAGACGGGAGCGGGCTTTAGAACTATCCAATTTTAAAAGATATGATTCGTGAAGATTGTTATCGGGGGAAATAGTATAGGATACTCCATCGCCCCACGATTTTGAGATATAATCGACGATTTCCAAAACCGTAAGATCCCCCCCGTCGCCAGGTCCGAAATTCCATGCCTCTGCATATTCGGGTCCTTTCTTATACAAACGTTCAGTTAACAATAAGTAGCCACTTAACAAGTCGAGTACATGCTGCCAGGGACGTACAGCTTTTGGATTCCGTATACTCACTTTTTTGTGCACCGAATAAGCTCGCATTATATCCGGTATTAATCTATTTTCTCCCCAATCCCCCCCACCGATGACATTACCAGCCCGCGCACTTGCGAGTGCAATGCCATGTTTTTGATATTGATTGTTATTAAAAAAAGAATCGCGGTAGGATGAAATTACGAGTTCGGAACACCCCTTACTTGCAGAGTAGGGATCCCAACCGCCCATCGGATCGTTTTCACGGTACTTCCACAACCATTCGCGATTCTCGTAACATTTATCGCTCGTTATACACAATACAGCGCGTACCGAATCCGAATATCTGATGGCTTCCAGGACATGAGCAGTACCAATTACATTTGTATTAAAAGTCTCGACGGCGTTATGATAAGAATAGCGAACGATTGCCTGGGCGGCTAAATGCATAACAATATCAGGTTTGAATTGTCTGATTTTTTCACTTAACAAATCAAAATTTCGAACATCACCGTAACACGAATCAATATCGACATCGGTTTCGATCTGGGAGTACATACTGGGGGTTGTATTGGGAGGTAACGAAAATCCCATTACTTCGGCGCCAAGGATTCTCAACCAGATTGTTAACCACGTTCCTTTAAATCCGGTATGACCGGTTAAAAATATTTTTTTATTTTTCCAAAAAGTTTTGTTTATTTCCATAATTTCCATGGAGGTTGTCCTGAATTCCAAATTTCCTCTAAATGCATCTTGTCTCTGAGACTATCCATTCCATGCCAGAAACCTTCATGTTTATATGCTGCGAGTTGTCCGTTTTGTGCAAGTTTCTGCATAGGTTCCAATTCCCAGGTAGTAAAATCATCCTTTATGTAGTCTATGACCGCCGGTTCCAATACGAAATAACCTCCATTAATCCACGAACCATCTCCTTTCGGTTTCTCCTTGAATTGCGTCACTAATGTTTGATCATCCTTCAGAGTAAAAGTACCATATCGTCCTTCCGGTTGAGATGCAGTCAACGTAGCTAATAAACCCTGTTCACGATGAAATTGAATTAATTTTTTTATATCAACGGTACATAATCCATCTCCGTAAGTTAGACAAAAAGTCTCATCGCCAATATAATTCCTTACGCTTTTTATTCTTCCTCCCGTCATTGTTTTTTCACCTGTATCAATCAAAGTCACGTTCCACGGTTCAACCCCGTTTTTGTGTACTTTCATATCATTGTTTTTCAAATCGAATGTTACATCGGAACGATTAAGAAAATAATTGGCAAAATATTCTTTAATGACATACCCCTTATATCCTAAACATATAATGAATTCATTAAATCCGTAATGTGAGTATATTTTCATTATATGCCAAATTATAGGCATACCACCGATCTCGACCATTGGTTTTGGACGAACGCTACTTTCTTCGCTAATACGTGTACCGTATCCACCGGCTAAAACAACAACTTTCATGATTAGTTATCCCCCGTTCGATTATTTTATTATAAAGAAATATATTTTGGAAAGTTAAAAAGAAGGCTAATATATAATTTTTAAAGAAATAAACTGACAAAATATTACATTTTACAGATCAAAATATTCCAAATATCCTGTCAAACAACAATATCAACGTACCACTTGTGCTGACAAGGGTAAATACATCCCAAATATCAAACGATCGCACCCTGTCTATCATAACGATATCACCATCCTGAAGTGGGACATTTGATTCTTTGAGTCGAAGAAGATCCTCAATTCTCAACTCCAGAATTATCTCCCTGCCGTCATCACTACTGCCCCCGCCTTCAGTCAAGCGTGAAAGCCGAACAATTCTGGTCCCCGCCTGTCTTCTTGACCACGTATCACCGCCCGCTACCCCGCGTATATCCGCACCCGGTCCGCCTGCAAGCGAGAGCAGGTCACCGATATTACTTCCCACCGGTATCTCATATCTTCCCGATCTGCCCACATCTCCCCACACGCTTACAAGCATAGTAAAATCCCCCGGATTTGCGAAGTGATAGTTTGCAACACTCGAACCATATATACCCGGTGTAAATGCATCCTGTAATTGTTGTGGAAGTTGTTGCTGTTGAGAATCCGCACTTCCCTGCACGAATAAAAAGAGGCCAACCGCTGCTATCAGAGCATACATCTTATATCGGATCATAGAATAACTCGCTTTATTTGGTTATTATTTAGTAAACACGCTCTTTTTCTTCTTATCTCCGTTTGTTGCCTGTCCGTAGGAACCGTAGCGGTAGTATTGATGCGTGTATTTACTTCCGTAGCTGTCCCGGTGGTCGAATTTGTTAAGCACGGTTCCGAGAACTTTGCCGTGTACGTTTTCAACTGACTCTACGGACACTTTCAGGTCGTCAACCTTGGTGCTTCGCGATGCAGTAACGATCACCACGCCGTCGCAGCTTGTTCCGAGTACAGAAGCATCCGTTGCCGCGAGCGTCGGCGGTGTGTCGAAAATTATTACGTCAAAATTATTCTTGAATACCTCAAGCATTTTTTTCATTTTCTGTGATCCCAACAGATCCGCCGGATTTGCAAGCGAATCGCCGCTTGAGATGGTGTATAAATTATCGACGATGGTTTTCTGAATACCTTTCGAAAGTTCAAGGTTCTCAAACAGGATATTCGTTAACCCCGGTTTTCTGTTAAGATCGAGTATATTATGCAGCATCGGCTTCCGCAGGTCGGCATCGACGAGCAGCACTTTCTTTTCATTTTGTGCGTAGGTAACCGCCAGATTTGCCGCGACGGTACTTTTACCTTCTCCCGGATTGGGACTCGTAACAACCAATGTCTTTACGGGCTTGTCTACCTGCGAGTATTGCAGATTTGTACGCAGCGCCCTGAACGCTTCGGATACCGGTGATAACGGATTGGTTATGGTTATAATGTATCCGCTGATCACCCGTCCGCGTATTGCCGACCACCCTTTCCTGCTTACTCTCCTCACTTCGCCCGTCATCGTTGCTATGGTGGTCATGTTAATAAGGTTTTCTTTCTTTATATCTTCCGGTGTTTTAATCTTGGTCGATAAGGCTTCTTTGAGAAAGACAAACCCGATGCCAAATCCGACACCTAAAAACAGTCCGATCGCAAGATTCATTTGTACATTCGGACTGACCGGCGAACGGGGTACAAGGGCATCGTCTATTATGTTTACAGTACCGAATTCAGATTGCTCGGCTATTATTGCTTCGTTAAACCTTTTTTCGATCATTAAATACAATTGCTCATTACTTTGCTTCGCCCGCTCGAGACGTGCATACTGCATGTTCATATCGGGTAACTGCCTGAATTGATTTTCATATTGTTGGAGTAAACGCTCGGTAGAATTTTTTTGTATACGCAACCCCTGCAGCTCTATCTGTCCCTCGGCGATTCGCTGTTTAAGTTGCCGTAAAAATCCCTCATCGCCTGTTGACAATGACGATATAAATTCATTTGATCTGGCCTGAAGAGTGTTTCGTAACTCCCGCAATTTTTGCTCTATCCTGTTAATCTCCCGCTGATACCGTTCCTCTCCTACTGCATGTGGATTTTGTGATAATGCAAGGTCACGCTGGATCTCCAGGTCTGCTATCTGCTCCTGTACTCTTCGTATATAGG
>PWTU01000501.1 GCA_003562775.1 Ignavibacteriales bacterium | reverse complement strand
CTTTAAATACTCCTTCAGCGGGTTCGTCCCGAATAGAATCGCCAAATTCATTGATCAATGATTGTGCAATATCTCTTATGTAATGACCCTGATAATAGTCTTCGGGAAAGTCAACAGGATTTCCTAACAGTTCAAGGTATCGCAACCGGACGGAATCGCCGAGTATACGCATCTGGCGTCCCGCGTTGTTGAAGTAATATTCACGGTCTACTTTTTCACAACCCGACCATTCGAGGAAATTTGCAATCGTATCGCCAAGCACGGCATTGCGGCCATGACCGACGGTGAGAGGTCCAGTGGGGTTCGCGCTCACAAATTCAACATTGGCCCTTTTGTTTTTCAGGATTCCAATACGCCCGTATTGTTCACCTTTTTCCATTATCGTCTTAATATGCCGGATAAAATACGGATCGTTAAAAAAGAAGTTTATAAAACCGGGGCCGGCTATCTGTATTTCGCGGATATCACGTGCCGTTCCCTTGATGCTCTCAACGATCGATTCGGCAATTTTTCTCGGCGGCTGCTTGAGTTCTTTGGTTAAAAGCATCGCAACGTTGGTGGATATATCACCGTGCGCTTCTAATTTGGGATAATCACATTGAATTGATTCAGGAACGGGATACCGCAGCTCTTTCAGTGCATCGTATACGAGTTGTAGAACGTACTGCTTCATTTTCGCGCCGTTTTCTTGCTCTTTCCCGGAGTTTTATTTACAGATGCTTCCACGTCTTTCACGTGCTCGATCTTCGCATCACCCCACAATTTTTCGAGGTTATAAAACATCCGCGCTTCACGGTGAAAGATATGTACCACGACATCGACATAATCGAGAAGTATCCAGGTACGGTTTTCATATCCTTCATCGTGCCAGACATTTATTCCGGCTTTTTTAAATTGTTCTTTTACCTTATCTGCAATTGCTTTCACCTGAACGTCCGAATCACCGGTACAGATAACAAAATAATCCGCTACTGTGGTAAGCTTTTTTAAGTTTAGTATAAGCACATCCTGGGCTTTAACGTCAAGACAGTACTGTGCTGCTTTCAATGCAAATTGTCGTGTAGTCAATAGTGTATCCTTTTTTGAACACCGAATAACACCGAAGAACACTGAATTTAACAATGAATAATTGATCGGTGATATTCGGTGTTGTTCGGTGTTCCATTATGAGATTACTCGTGATTATTACTGCATGGGACGAAGTTTCTTAAAATCCTTTCCGATAATTACCGTAGCATCGAGGAAATAATCGGGATTAATCTGTTGTATAACGTTGCCCTCCTTGATTCCAAGCGCATATGCTACTTTTCTCGCATTTTCAAGATTACCAATCCGGTCGATCACTATCGATTCCGGCACATCGAAAGTGCGGTAATTTCCAATCTCAACAACATCGTACCCCCGTGATCGTAAATAATTTGTAAATGTACCTGCAACACCTGCAACACCGCACCCATTTAGTACATCGATCTGAATAATTTCGACCGATTCATTAACTTTTTTTGTAGGATCCACCGGAGGACGAACGGTTGTTCGCATTATAAGCGAATAGATAAGCAAAGACGCAGTTACTATCAGCAATAAAATACCGCCGTTAAGAAGGAGTGAAGGCAACCTTTTTAAGAGCAAGGGACGAGTCGAACTCTCCTTTCAGTTAAACACAATTCATAATTTTTATGCCACCAAGACACTAAGACACTATGTATATTAGATAATAAAGCGTCTGATTCCCTCTTTGATTATGGGAACATTGAAATTAATAAGAAACCCTAAACGTTTATCCGTCAATTTGAGATGACTGAGAATCTGCGCCTTCCACACTGGATTTACTTCATCCACTGCTTTAATCTCACATATTACAAGATCGTCTACTAAAACATCAAGCCGAAGTCCCTCATCAAATAAAATCCCATCATATTTTATGGGAAGATCTATTTGACGTTGGGGATGAAATCCCATTTTCATTAATTCATGGCATAAACACACCTCATAGATTCTTTCCAGCAATCCAGGTCCCAAACTCCTATGGACTCTGTATGCTGCTTCTACAATAGCTTTTGCTATTTCTTCTTCACGTTTCGTGAGGGGCTTATATTTCATACACCCATCTTACTTTGTGACTTTGTGTCTTTGTGGCAGATTGATATATAAAATAAAAAACCGGATACGATCGCGCACTGCGATACCTATCCGGTCTTCATTAAAATTTTTTAATGTCTGTCACAAACCATCAATACCCGTATCGATAATGCCAGGGATTATATAACGGCGATCCGTAACCGTATGTGCCGTACGGAACCTGCCGGTATTGAAACTGTACTCTGAAATTCTCAGACGGTTGATAATTTACTTCAGCCCTTGAAATAAACACTCCCGAGAAATCGCTCATATTATTATTGAACGAATTATGCGGCGAGTGCGCCATGCTTACATCAAGCCGAACATCAAGCGGATCGGAGATTTGATAGAACATACTGCTTGTATACATTCCGAGCGACATGCTACTTCCCCCCATTGTCATAAACGACATAGAGTACGAGTGATTCATCCTGAAATTTTCAGCATTAAAAAAGCTGAAGATCGAGGATCCCTCGCCGCCTTGTACCATAGACCCGGCAACACGCGGTGCGCCCGACTCCTGTCCGCGGAATTGTGCATCTGCCTGCGCCGTCACAATTGTAAAGAACAGGATTAAAATTCCGGCTGTTATCGAAAATCTCTTCATAGTATCCTCACTGCTTTATGGCACATACGTGAAAATTACATTATATCCATATATTAGTAATAACAGAGCGAAAAGTCAATAGGTTCGCTTCAAATAGCGTTCATTCACCAGTTGAAGCTGATCGACCGTGTTAACCCCGTTTATCTCTTCCGGATCGTCTGCCGTCACAGCGGAAATGCGCTTTCCTTCCCGCCTGAAGATTGCGAACACATCGGTCAAATAGTATTCCGCCTGTGAATTATCCGGTTTTACCTTGCGCAAGGCATCAAACAAATCTTTTGCATTAAAAACGTATATACCTGAATTAATTTCGCAGACCCGGCGCTCTTGCTCGCTGGCATCACGGTGTTCAACTATTTTCTCAACCGATCCATCGTCCCGTCTGACCACACGCCCGTATCCGGTCGGATCGGGCATCTCCGCCGTCAACACGGTAACCGATGCGCGGGTAATACGATGAACGTCCAATAAATTCTCAACAGTTGATTTTCGAAGCAGTGGAACGTCCCCCGACAGAACGATTACATCTCCGTCATACCCTCCGAGGGATTCCTCCGCCTGCATTACCGCGTGTCCTGTTCCGCGCTGCGGTTCCTGAACACATGTCACAATATCACCATCTAATATATTTAGATATGCGCGCACCGATTCACGTTTGTGACCGATAACAACGACGACCGGCGACGCTTGTGTTGAATTTGCAAGATCAACGACATGACCGATCATCGGTTTGTTTCCTACTTCATACAATACTTTGGCTATATCCGGATTTTTCATTCGTTTTCCCTGTCCGGCAGCCATGATAATCGCAGCAAAATTGTTCGTATGTTGTTTCATCAGCCGGGTACCTCCATACTTTGTCCCATTACTATATCTTTAATGTTATTGTGTTCATCGAGAATAACAACGCGCGGTTTGTGATCGCTCACTTCTTTTTCATCCAGCATTGCATACGTTATAATGATGATCTGATCGCCCACCTGGCCGAGCCGCGCTGCCGGTCCGTTCAGACAAACCACACGCGATCCCCGCTTGCCGATGATAGTATATGTTTCAAACCGGGCGCCGTTATTGATATTTACAACATGCACCTTCTCGTACGGAGCAATATCCGCAGCTTCGAGCAACTCTTCATCTACCGTCAGACTTCCCTCATAATGCAAATCCGCCTGCGTCACCCGTGCGTGATGAAGTTTCGACTTACAATACATACGTAACACGTAAAAACCTCCCTGATTTATTATATTGTATTGGAATTTGATTTTTTTTCGCCACCAAAACACCAAACCACCAAATTTCACCAAATAATATTTTAATTAAAACAGTTGATTTAAACTTTTGTGGAATTTAGTGTTTTTAGTGTTTTGGTGGCATAATTCTCTTAATCAATTTACGAAGTTATGTTCTTCATACAAATATATTATCAATTAAACGTACTTTACCAATTCTAACCGCAAGCGCAATGCAATGCTCGCGGTTGTTTTCCAGAAATTGAACCTTACGGAATGTGACCGGGTCGACAATTTCAACATAATCTATCGAAATATTGCCGACCGCCTTTATCATATCCCTGATCATACCAACAATAATATCCCGTGAGCGTTCACCCCGGCGGATATCTACTTCGGCTCGCTGTAATGCGCGATATAAGACCGCGGCTTGTTGCCGTTCTCCGGGAGACAGATAAACATTCCGGGAACTCAATGCCAAACCGTCCTTTTCCCTCACCGTCGGCACCCGTTTGATCTTTACCGGAATGTGTAAATCGCTAACCATTTTTTTAATCACCATCAGTTGTTGTGCATCCTTCTGGCCGAAGTAAGCATTGTCGGGCTGCGTGATCTGAAACAATTTCAAAACAATAGTAGTCACACCTCTGAAGTGCCCCGGACGCCACTCCCCTTCGAGTGTCTCGGTTATATTTTCAACATCGACGTACGTTGCATACCCTTCGGGATACATATCACCAATCGACGGGTGAAAAATATAATCGACTTGTTCATCGATTGCTGCTTGCCGATCTCGTTCTATATCACGGGGATAGCGATCAAAATCTTCGCCTTGACCGAACTGAGCAGGGTTTACAAAAATTGTTAGAACAACAAGTTCATTCTCTTTACGCGCATCACGGATCAACGCCCTATGTCCTTCGTGCAGGTATCCCATTGTCGGTACAACGCCGATACGTTTCCCCGATTTCTTCAATCCGATAATCGTCTCCTGCATTTCCTCGGGATTTGCAATCTCGATCATAAACCGTCAATCGCACAGATGGTTTAATAACTTCGATACCGATTGCTTCATCTCCTTACGATGGACGATCAGATCGATAAATCCATGTTCAAGCAAAAATTCCGAACGTTGGAATCCTTCCGGCAAATCTTTACCGATCGTTTGCTTGATAACACGAGGCCCGGCAAATCCTATAAGTGCTCCGGGTTCGGCAATATTCACATCGCCAAGCATTGCATAGCTTGCCGTCACTCCACCCGTCGTGGGATCGGTGAGAATCGAAATATATGGGCCCCCTGCTTTATCCAGTTGTGCAAGCCGCGCGCTCGTTTTTGCGAGCTGCATAAGCGAGAGAGCTCCCTCCATCATCCGGGCGCCGCCGCTTGATGAAACGATAATCAACGGTCGTTTATTTTTTAACGCCCGTTCAATCGATCGCGCGATTTTTTCACCGACAACGGTTCCCATACTGCCGCCGATAAATTTAAAATCCATACACGCGACAACTACATCCCTCCCGTCAATTTTACCGAAACCGGTTCGCACAGCATCGTTCAAACCGGTTTTTTTGATCGCTTCGTTCACACGATCGGTATATTTTTTTGAATCGACGAACTTCAAGGGATCCCCCGACTTCATCTTGCCGTCGGTCTCGCGGAAGGATCCTTTATCAATCAATATCGGAATGTATTCTTCGCTGCCGATTCGAAAATGATAATCGCATTTTATGCACGTATAATAATTCGACACCAATTGTTTGTGATGGATAATTTCTCCGCACTTATCACACTTACTCCATAATCCACCTGGAATATCTTTTTTAACTCCGCTTGTTTCGATGTTCTCTTTTGATCGTCTGAACCACGCCATAGTGTGCTCCTCATTTTTTTATCGAGCCGCTTTCAAAATCCTTCACATAGAGCGGCTGTAGTGTAGCTACATCCGCCGAATCGTAATATCGACTCATCAAACCGGTCGTCGCGGCAGTTACAACATGTAATGTGTTATCATATGAATTTCTAATTTTCGCTATCAATCCCCCGGTTTCAGGTGAGGAATTGTCAAGCTCGCCTAATAACCGTTCGATTCCCTCACCGGCTATGATATCGGGAACTTTTTCATTAAGGACCTCAACCAGTGTTTTTGTTGTATATACATTAATGCCGGAGATAAGCCCGGGTATATTTTCACTCCGCCGGTAGCGACCGAAATAATATTCATCTCTCCGAGCCGGGAGAACGATAACAACATCTTCACAATCGGTATCCGAGCTGAAAACGTGATATGCTGCTGCATCAGGGGCCGGTACAGGAATGATTGGTATTTCCACACCGACAGAAATGCCTTTGGCGACACTGAGACCGATTCGCAATCCGGTAAACGATCCCGGGCCTATAGACACTGCAACCGCGTTTAAATCGGCGGGCTGCATCTTCGCCTGGGACATAACTTCCCCGATAAACGGCAGCAACAGTTCGGCATGACTCTGCGGGGCAGTTTCCGATCGCTCGGCTATTATTTCTCCGTCCCTGACAATGGCTGCCGAACAAACCCGGGTTGCGGTATCAATTCCCAGTACCGTCATTCCCATCCGTATATGCCCGACTTAGATGAATAATTCTTTGCTCTTGATTATCACCGGCATCGATAATAACCTTCCAATAATTTCCCCTGATCAGCGGCAACGCCAATTCTGGCCATTCTATCATGCTAATTCCATCGGATGACAAAATCTCATCCACGCCAATATCGATTAATTCTCCCGTTTCCTTCAACCGGTAACAATCGATGTGATAAACCGGAATCGTTTTTTGAACACCGTTCTCTCCGGCATAGTGATTAATAATTGTAAATGTCGGGCTGAGAACCGGTTCATCAACCCCAAGACCGCTACAGATTCCCTGTACAAATCGCGTTTTTCCGCTTCCGAGATCTCCAAATAATGCAACTATATCTCCCGCTGTCAATTTTTGGGCTAATTGTTTACCAATGAGTCGCGTCTCTTTTTCCGATCCTGATACAACAACGCATGGAATATTTAATTCTATAGCCGGCATTACCTTATCTCGGTTTTAAAATTACTACAGGTAATATCATTTCCTCCATCGACATACCGCCGTGCTGGAAAGTGTTTTTATACTGATTCAAATATTTATGATATTCTGTCGGATATACGAAATAAAAATCTTCCTTGGCTATGATATAGTTTGCAGTAATGCCGCGATTCGGGAGTTTCAAATCAGCCGGATTTTTAATAAACCATGCATATTTATCTTCGACTTTCAAATTCCGTCCGTATTTATATCGTAAACTTGTCGATGCTTCCCGGTCGCCCAGAACTTTTGCGCCCCGGGAACTTAAAATACTGCCGTGATCGGTTGTAACAATGACGGTGACATCTCGTTGTTTTGCAATCGTTTGAAACATTCGCAACAACCACGAGTGTTGAAACCAGGATTGTGTAAGTGTACGGTAGGCCGGCTCGTTCGGCGCAATTTCACGTAAAATATCCGAATCGGACCTGCTATGTGCAAGCATATCAATAAAGTTAACAACTACCGAAACGAGGCGGGCAGAAGAAAGCGACGAAATATTCTGCTCGGTTGCACGGCCAAATTCCGGATCGAGAATCTTAATATATTTCGGCTCCGGCTTTAATCCAACACCCAATCGCTTCAACTGCACATCGAGCAATTCCTTCTCGAAGCGGTTTCTGCTGTTATCATCATCCTGTCCCTTCGACCAGATTTCAGGATATTGTTTTTCAATCTCTGAGGGATGTAAACCGCTGAAAATAGCATTCCGCGAATACGGAGTAGCGGTCGGCAGTATCCCGTAATACCATTTTCTCGAAACTGTATAGTCCGGTGTGAGCAGTTTTTCCATCAAGAGCCACTGATCATATCGCAGGCAATCGATCACGAAAAAGAATACGGATTTTTTGTCGTCAATCTCCGGCAGTACAAACTCCCTTATAACCTCTGTTGAGAGCACCGGTTTTTCCTTACCGTTGTGAATCCAATCCTGATAATTGTCTTCAATATACTTTCCGAATGCGTTATTTGTATCGCGTTTCTGTTCCGACAACATATCCTGAAGACCGGTCTCCCGGTGCCGATCCAACTCGAGGTCCCATCCGACTATTTTTTGATAGAGGGAAATCCAGTCGTCTGTGCTCATTCGACTCATAAGCGAGCTTGCGATTGCGCCGAACTCCTGCACATAATCTCGCGACACGTGCTCCTGCTCGATCCGTTTGCCTTCGAGAAATTTTTTACAACTCAACAAGACCTGACTCGGGCTGACTGGTTTTATCAGATAATCGTTTATTTGAGCGCCGATAGCTTCTTCCATTAGGGATTCGGCCTCATTTTTGGTAACCATGATTATCGGCAATGCGGGTTGAATCTCTTTTATTTCAGAAAGCGTTTTTAGCCCCCCCATACCGGGCATCATCTCATCGATAAATACAAGATCGTAATTCCGTTCCCTAACCATGGAGATGGCATCCTCACCGTTTGTCGCGGTATCGACGTTATATCCCTTATCGGTCAGAAACCGGATGTGTGGTTTCAGCAAATCGATCTCGTCGTCAACCCAGAGTAATTTTTTCCCGTTGTGCATATCTATAAAATTTACATAATAACGAAACCAGAGTCAAACGGACGGGGGTGGAACGATGTAGAAAGGTTCTTATGAGTATTATTTTTGTGGATGAAAAAAACGTCTATCGATTTAGTATTTCGGCAATCTTTTCAGTAAACTTGTACGGACTAAACGGCTTCGGAATAAAATCAATATCTTCGTTCGTCATAAGATGCTGACCTATGATATCTGCTGTATACCCGCTTATGAACAAAAATCTTATATCCGGTTTTATCGCACAAAGCCGCTCATAGAGTTCTTTCCCCGATGCTTTCGGCATTACCACATCGGACACAACCAGATCGATTTTTTCTCTATTCCTCATAAACTGATCAAACCCATCCTCTCCATTTTCCGCAACTATAGTGGTATATCCATTATGATCCAGAATTGCTTTTATCATACTTCTGAGACTTTTATCATCTTCCACGATCAATATGGTGCCGGCACCTCTTTGGATTTTTCTTCTACCGGGCGGAACTAATTCGTCCGGTTCTTCTTCCACTCCCGGCAAATAAATATTAAAGGTCGTCCCTTTATTGATCTCACTCTGAACATCTATGAATCCTTTATGTTTTCCGATTATTCCATGTGCAACCGATAATCCCAGTCCGGTGCCTTTTCCAATTTCTTTTGTTGTAAAAAACGGATCAAAAATACGGTCGATGTGCTCCGGTTTAATGCCTGTACCGTTATCCTGTACTGAGATTAATACATAATTTCCCGGTTCTGTATTGACAAAATGCTCGGCTTCTAATTTATCTATGGTCACATTACGGGTGTTGATTACCAGTTCCCCTCCATCGGGCATAGCATCCCGCGCATTGATGCAAAGATTCATAATCACCTGATCGATTTGTCCGGGATCGACATTAACCGTAGAAAGCCCGGCCCCCGGGTTAAAGGCAATGGTAATATGTTCGCCTAATATTTTGCTTAAAAGTTTAATCAAATCGGGTAATGATCTGTTGAGATCTATTTTCTTTGTTTCGACTGGCTGCTGTCGTGAGAATGCGAGAAGCTGCTGTGTAATCCGTGCACCACGCTCGGTCAGATCCAATATCTTTGATAATCGATCATACACGGGGTCATCGGATGTGGCTTCGCTTCTTCCAAGATCGGCATGGCCCAATATAGCTCCAAGTACATTATTGAGATCGTGTGCGACGCCGCCTGCAAGCTGACCGATACTTTCAAGTTTTTGAGAGCGAAGAATTTGTTGCTCGAGGTTTTTTCGTTCGGTAATGTCCATAATATTACCGACCACCCGCACCGGTTTGCCGTCTTCAATTACAGGTTTTCCGATAGTTCTTACCCAGAGATGTTTTCCATTTGCGTTGATAAACTCCAGTTCCAGATCGAACGGCTCCCGATCTTCCACCGCCCGTCGAAATGCTTCTTCTATCACAGGAGCGCTGTCAGGTGCATAAAATTCCATACTTCTTGAATATTCGTTCGGATCAGATGAGAAATCTACACCGTAAATTTTATATACCTCATCAGTCCAAGCGATCGTGTCGGTTATTATGTCATACTCCCATCCTCCGATCCTCGATATCTCCTGTGTTTCTTTGAGAAGAATGTGAAGTTTTTCTCTTTCCTCCTCCGCCTTCATACGTTTGAAATAATTTCCAAAGTGATGGGCAATGTTCTCAAGTAAGAGGTGTTCTTCCTTCAGAAAAACCGATTCGTTACCGATATAGAAAACTTCCACACTTCCAATTTTCTCATTATCATCTATAATTATATCCGATATCATTTTTCGTTCGGTTGCTATAAATCTGTCGGTTGTATATATTTGGTTTCCTACTGTAATACGTACGCACGATAGTTCCGGATACTGCATTGCCTGTACTATTAAATCGACCGCTTCCCGCACTATGATCTCCGGCGCCTTTCCGCGTTCTTCGATTAATTTTGCTATGGAATAGACACAATGAAGTTCCTTTATTCTTTCAGCAAGTTCGTGGGTACGTTTTTCCAGTGCCAGTTCCGCATTTTTACGTTCGGTAATATCCGCCAATGTAACTAAATCCGCATCTTTACCTTTAAAAATAATTCTTGTTCCCAACGCTTGTACCCATCGTTCTTTACCGGAGGGTACAATAATTTTATAATCCCGCAGGAATCCCCCTCCCTCTTCTTGCACCCGTTTTAGATCGCTTAAAATTTGTTCGGTGCCTTCATACGGTGTAAAATCGATAACATTTTTCCCGATAATATCGTGTAAATTGTCATACTCTCCTATTTTTGCAGCCGCTGCATTGGCAAATATTATTGTTCCATCCCAATCGAGAATGAGTGCAGGATTGAGCATTGTATTAAATAACGACTTGAAGAGATTCTCACTTTCTACGAGTGCCCGTTCAGCTTCTTCCCTCGCACTCATTGTATCTTTTCTCTCGATTGCCTCTTTAATCGCAAATGGTAAGCGCTTTATAAATTCTTTAACAACATAATCCCACGCACCCGCTTTCATACATTCAACAGCAGTTTCTTCATTCATCGATCCGGTTAAAATAATAAAAGGTAATGAAGAGTCTTTCTCTCTGGCAAGCTCCAGTGCCTGCATACCGTCAAAATTCGGCATAGAATAATCCGAAACTACGATATCAGGATAAAACTCATCGAGTGCTTTAAGGTAGTCTTCCTTCGTATCTACGTGCTTGAGTATATACTCAATGCCTTCGTTATTCAATTCTCTTTCTGCTAACTCGACATCGCTCGGTAGATCTTCAACTATGAGAATACGTAATGGCGATTTGGGATCCATTTGAATTTCCTGCTATTATTAGTTGTCATTTTCAACAATAAAATTATCCCGGTTGTTCAAATAAAACCAATCCCCACAACCCGATGATATACGGGAGTTCAAAAATTCATCAAAATCAGGCGGTTTTTCAATATAGTCTTACGATTTAATTCTTTCAATAAGTAAGGGGAAAAAATTTTGCTTTGACCAATATCACTTTTGGCTCAAGGAAAGGATACTACTAACTATGGACGGGCCATGTTAATGAAGAGGACATTTTATTCCACCAAATCAGAATTACTTCCAGTGATTCCACATTAACCACCAAGACTCAAAGACTCAAAGAAAACACTGATTGTAAAATATTATTAATCAAAAACTTAGAGACTTAGTGACTTGTGGTTTTATTTTCAATTTATTTCTGATAATAGGTTGAAAATAACACACAACATAGGAGTGTACTGCTGTGGACAGGGGCGGAATTACTTGCAGTGATTCCGCCGGGAAGTATAAACGATTTGTGGTAAATTTGTGATTGTTCGTAAATTAGAAGTGTACTGCTGTGGACAGGGGCGGAATGACTTCCAGTGATTCCGCCGGGAAGTATAAACGATTTGTGGTAAATTTATGATTGTCTGTAACTTAGACGTGCACTACAGTGGACAGGGGCGGAATGACTTGCAGTGATTCCGCCGTGGAAAATAAAGGATTTGTGCCATACTAAAATGGTATCGGTAATAACACGTGTAGTGCAGTGGACAGGGGCGGAATTGAACCGCCGACACATGGATTTTCAGTCCATTGCTCTACCAACTGAGCTACCTGTCCTTGCGAAATCAGAAATAGGAGATCGGAAATATGAAAATTATTCTACTCTGCTTCTTCCATTAATCCACGATTTCATCATTGCTGAATTCCGAATATTAAATATACAAACAATTCGTTTTTTTTTCAAGTAAACTGCTTTTTTTCTGATTTCTAATTTCTGATTTCAGATTTTCTCCCTCATTCAAGCTCTTTTACGTTCTTTTGACCGATATAATTCACAATATCCTCTCCACCGTCTACACCGATGACATTGCCGGATATGAAATAGGCATTCTCATGGGATAAAAGCGCTATTGCCTTGGCAATATCCTCGGGAGTCGTTGTTCTCATTTGAGGATTTGTTGCCTTCGCAACCTCAATCATTTTCATTGCCCCCGGTATTTTACGCAACGCCGGTGTATCGGTAACCCCCGCAAGGATAGCATTTGCCGTAATACCGTACGGTCCAAGCTCCATAGCAAGTTGACGAATGATTGATTCAAGTGCTGCTTTTGCCGCAGATACAGCCCCGTAATTCATCAAAACAGAGTGACCGCCTGAACTGGTCATTGCATAGATCCGTCCTCCATTTTTCATTAATCCACGGGTAAATACACCCTGCACCCAGTATATAAGCGATGTTGCCATAACATCTATTGTTACATCCATCTGACGCTGCGTAATCATCTCATTCGGATCATCCGATATCAGCGGTCGCAAACTCCCGAAGGCGAGCGAATGCATAAGAACCTTCAGGTTCGAATCGCTGTCCTTTTCAAATTCTGCTTTCACTTCGTTCAATACCTCATTGCGCTTATTTTCATCGGAAGCATTAATATTAAAAAACAGAGCTTTCATGCCCGCGTCGGTTATTTCTTTTTTAATTTCTTCAACCTTCGGCATGGTTGCCGCACGGTCAAAGTGGACTCCGACTATATTCATCCCGCACTTCGCCAATTCCTTTGCCGTCGCCCCACCAAACCCGCTTGAAGCACCTAAAATAAGCGCCCAATCTCCCTTATTGAATGTAATGGTTTTACTCAAATCACCCTCCTTATTTTGATGTACAGTAATTGATTAAATATCCTTGAACAAACAACATGTATCTCAAATACGTTCATGTAAGATTAATTCGGATAGTCATACGCCGATTATATTAAACCCTGCATCGACATGAAGAACCTCGCCAGTTATACCCGAAGCATAATCCGAAGCTAAGAAACATGCTGTTTTCCCTACTTCGTCAATTGAAATATTTCGTTTAAGAGGAGCTTTTTCTTTTACGATATCCAATACTTTAGAAAATCCTCCGATGCCTCTTGCTGCCAATGTGTTTATAGGACCGGCTGATATGGCATTCACTCTGATATTATGTTCACCTAAATCTTTCGCTAAATATCTGACGCTTGCTTCCAGTGCTGCTTTTGCAACTCCCATCACATTATACGATCCCACCACTTTTTCAGATCCCATATAGGTCATCGCGATAATCGATCCCCCGTCACTCATGATATCAGGTGCATATTTCGCTGCCTCAACCAGTGAAAAGGTAGAAATATTTAATGCCAAAGAAAAACCTTCACGGGAGGTATTTACATATTTACCCCGTAAGTATTCTTTATTAGCGAATGCTATAGAATGTATAAGAAAGTCAATTTTGCCGTACTTTTTTTTAATGAATTTAAAAAAAACTTTAAATGATTCATCATCCGTAACATCAAGTTCCATAAAATCGGCACTAATCGATTCAGCCAACGGCGCCACTCTCGGCCTTATTTTATCATTCAAATAAGAGAGAATGAGCTCCGCTCCTTCCTTATGTGTATGCAGGGCACATCCCCACGCAATAGAATGAGCATTTGCCACACCTAATATAACCCCCACTTTGTTACGTAATAACATAGAGTTGCACTCCATTCATAGAGATGAACAGCTATTAATTCTTGGAATTCTTAAATGTCCTATTCAATTTGAGGCCTGAAATTATGCACTATAAATTTCAGTTCGTGAACATCTTTATTAATTGATGAGCCACTATACTTTTTTGTATCTGGTTAGTTCCTTCATAAATCTGTGTAATCTTTGCATCTCTCAAGAATTTCTCAATTGGATACTCCTTCATATATCCGTATCCGCCGTATAGCTGCAGTGCATTCGTTGCAACCTCCATTGCAACGTCGGACGCGATTAATTTTGCCGCAGCAGACGCCCCTCCTACATTCCCCTTCCCTTCATCGGCAGCTTTCGCTGATGCATATACCAACGCCCTTGCTGCTTCAATTTTCGAGCCCATATCCGCAATCATCCATTGGATACCCTGGAATGATGTTATTTTCTGACCGAACTGTTCTCTTGTATGTGCATATTTTACCGCTAACTCCATGGCGCCCTGAGCAATTCCTACTGCCTGCGCTCCGACACCCGGGCGGGTATAATCGAACGTTTTCATTGTTGCAATAAATCCCAGACCTTCTCTTCCGCCAAGTAAATTATCTTTATGTACCCTGCAATCCTCAAAAATTAATTCACTGGTGGTAGAACATCTTATTCCAAGTTTATCTTCTTTTTTACCGAAAGAAAATCCCGGTGTACCTTTCTCTACAATAAAACAGGACATGCCTCTCGCTCCTCGTGCTTTATCCGTAAGCGCAATAACGGCATAAATCGCAGCTTCACCGCCGTTTGTTATAAAATGCTTTAATCCGTTCAGCACATAATAATCTCCGTCTTTGACAGCGGTTGTTCTTAATTTCGAAGCATCTGAGCCCGCTGCAGGTTCGGTAAGTCCGAATGCGGCTTGTGCTTCACCGGATGCGATCTGCGTTAGATACTTTTCTTTTTGTTCCTCCGTTCCATGTATCAATATCGGCGCCATTCCTAAAAATGTTGCAGCATATGCCGTCGCCACACCGCCGTCTATGCGGGCTATTTCTTCAACCGCCAAACAAAGATCATAAACCCCGCCGCCTAATCCGTTGTACTTTTCCGGAATCCAGATAGCAAAAAGATCGGACTGCGCCAATGCTTCAATTGCCGAAGTGGGATATTCCCCCTTTTCATCCCATTGTTTTGAAAACGGCTTAATTTTATTTTCAGCGACTGTCCTCGCCAGATCTTTAATCATACTATGATGTTCTGTTAAACAATAATCTAACATAATAATCTCCATAACTGTACATTAACTGTACATTACATTTCTATTTCCGATTTGTATTGTGTTGTTTACGATATCCTTATATCTAAGCTACCGATAGAATGGGTGTTGCTCTTACCTTTTATTCGTAACGCCGCCATTCAATCTTTCTCCGGTAATCAAAACAACATCGACAACAACGCCATTCTTACCAGTATCCCGTTACGTGCCTGTCTAAAATATGCAGCGCGCGGATCAGAGTCCACCTCGGGTGAAATTTCCTTCAACCGCGGTAACGGATGCATTATAATAGCATGTTTCGCCATACTTTGCAAGACATTCCTGTCAATATAGTATTCTTTTACGAATTTTCCATATTCTCCGGCTTGCTCACCGAGCCGCTCTTTCTCGATACGGGTTTGATATACAACATCAACTTCTGGAATAACAGATGTTAAGTTTTCCACGGTATCGTACCATATCTCGTGCTTATCGAGATATTCGAGTATATCATTTTTCATCTGAATAACCTCCGGTGCAACGAAGTACAGCTTCACACGTTCAAACTTTCCGAGTAAATACGAGAGAGACCGTACCGTCCTGCCGTTTGCAAGATCGCCGACAAATGCTATCTTCAAACCTTCGATAGATTCGCGCTCCTTGTAAATTGTATAGAGATCAAGTAATGCCTGCGTCGGGTGCTGTCCTCCCTTGCCGTCGCCTGCATTAATAATCGGCACCTGTGAAACCTCCGCCGCACGTTTCGATCCGTCAATTTCATTGTGCCGTAAGACAATGACATCCGTATAGTTGTTCAGGACATTGATTGTATCTTCAAGACTCTCGCCGGCGGCGCCGGATGAGAAATCCCGTGCGTTTTCCGTAGAAATTACCCTTCCGCCAAGACGGTGCATAGCAGCTTCAAACGAAAATCGTGTGCGTGTCGATGGTTCATAAAACAATGTCGCCATTATTTTGTTATTATAATCCTGTGTTCCTCCGCGCAGGAACACCCGATCCATTTGATCGGCAACCGTAAACAGTTCGTTAAGCAAAGGTCTGGTAAACTGTTGGGACTCGAGAATATGTTTTAATTTCATCGGTTTTTTACCTATAAAAAATTCAATTTGAAAATATTAAAAGTAACTCATTATTATTTTCTTAAAAAATGAGTGCCGGTTTTACCGTCAACCGCAGTCCCGAGATTCTCCGGTGAAGTAATTATTGCGTGTTCTCCTCCGGCTTCGAGGTAATTAATAACCGCTTCAACTTTCGGCCCCATGTTTCCCGGTGGAAAATGTCCAGTCGCCATATACTGCTTCGCCTCTTCGATAGTCACGCGGTCGAGTTCTGTCTGATCCGGCTTTTTAAAATTTAAATATACTTTTTCCGCATCGGTGGAAATGATGAACAGGTCGGCTTTCAACGATTGCGCAAGGATAGACGATGCACGATCTTTATCGATAACCGCCTCAACTCCGTACAGGCGATCATTTCGCCGCACAACCGGTACACCGCCGCCTCCGACTGCAATCACGATGATACCGTCTTCAACCGCTGCTTTGATTAGCCTGTCTTCGACAATTTCGAGCGGTATTGGAGACGGAACGACACGTCTGTATCCACGGGCGGCATCTTCAACTATTGCCCAGCCGAGTTTGTTCTCTTTTTCCTTCGCTTCTTCTTCGGTATAAAACGGTCCCACCGGTTTGGTCGGATTTTTAAAAGCAGGATCGTTTTCATCTACAACAACTTGTGTTACTACGCTGCCTACTTCATCATTGCGGTTATTGTCATCAAGCGCGCGTTGCAGAGAATTCTGAATCATATATCCCATCGAACCCTGTGTATCGGCCACGCATACATCAAGTGAGTGTGTATATACCTGATGTGATGCAAGTTCGGAGCGCAATAGTTGCGCTCCGACTTGCGGACCATTTCCATGGGTCACGATGATTCTGTATCCCCGCAAAACAAGTTGTACAATCGAGCGGCAAGTTTCTTCGATATTGTCGAACTGTTCCTTAATCGTACCTCGTTGTCCGGATTTAATGATGGAATTGCCGCCGATCGCGATCAACGCTAACTTTGGTCGTTCACTCATCGCAACAGCTCGTGCATTAATGCTTTTTGTACGTGAAGCCGGTTTTCGGCTTCTTGAAATACCACCGATTGTTTCGAATCGATCACCTCGTCGGTAACCTCTTCGCCGCGGTGTGCAGGTAGACAATGCAAAAAGATAGCATCGTCGTTTGCTTTTGCCATCAAAGCACTGTTGACCTGATATGGCGTGAATATCATTTTTCGTTCTTCAGCTTCCGATTCCTGTCCCATACTTGCCCACACATCGGTATATACCGCATCGGCGCCGGATACTGCAACGGCGGCGTTGTTCGTTACTTCGATCACGGCCCCAAATGCCTGTGCGTCTTTCTTTGCTTTTTCAACAACGGCCGGATCGGGTTCATATCCTTCCGGCGTACCAACTGATACACTAACACCGAGGCGTGCGCCCATCAGCAGCAGTGAATGCGCTACGTTATTACCATCGCCTACATACGCGAGCTTTTTACCCTTTAATTCGCCTTTTATTTCCCACATAGTAAAATAGTCGGCAAGCGCCTGACACGGATGCTCGTGATCGGTAAGACCGTTAATGATCGGTATCTTCGCATAGTCGGCCATATCGGTACAGATGGAGTGGGCAAAAGTACGGATCATAATAATATCGACCATTCGCTCGAGGTTTTTCGCAACATCGAACACCGATTCACGTTTACCGAGATTAATGTCGCTCGGACCGAGAAAAAGGCCGTTACCGCCGAGTTGTTGTATACCGACATCGAACGTAACGCGCGTCCGCAGCGACGGCTTTTCGAATATCATCGCCAGCGACATACCTTCACACGAACGGAGGTATTTTTTTCTGTCCGCCTTCATATCTTTTGCCAATTCAAATAAAGCATGTAATTCGTCTGTAGTAATATCCTGAGCGGATATAAAATCATTCGCTTTCACATCGTCTCCTTTTCAATTTATTTTTATTTTAATACAGGTTTCAATGCGTCGGCCAGATTCGGCCTGCCGATCTCACTGAGATCATATCGAACACGAACGTTCGGTTTTTTAATATCTATGATCTTTCGCAGATCTATCGGCGTCCCGATAATGACCGCATCGCAATTTGTTTTATTGATTGTTTCTTCAAGATCCTTCTTTTGTTTATCGCCGTAGCCCATAGCGGGCAGAAGGATACCCATTTTGGGATATTTTTTAAAAGTCTCTTTTATCGATCCGACGGTAAAGGGTCGTGGATCGACAATTTCCAATGCACCGAATTTCCTCGCAGCGATCGTTCCCGCTCCAAAAGTCATATCGCCGTGTGTAAGCGTCGGCCCGTCTTCGACAACCAGGACGCGTTTACCGCGAATCACCGCGGGATCGTCGACAGATATCGGCGATGCCGCTTCAATAACCATTGCTTTTGGATTTGCATTTGCAATGTTATTTCGTACGGTATCGATATTTTCCGGGTATGCCGAATCTATTTTATTAATTACCACAGCATCTGCAATGCGGAGATTCACTTCACCCGGATAGTAACTTAACTCGTGTCCCGGTCTGTGGGGATCGGCTATCGTTATGGTGACAGTCGGTTTATAAAACGGCATATCGTTATTGCCGCCGTCCCAGATTATAACATCGGCTTCTTGTTCCGCTTGCCGGAGAATCGCCTCATAATCGACCCCTGCATACACTATCGTCCCTTCGTTAATGTGATGTTCATACTCCTCAATCTCTTCGATAGTGCAATCATGTTTTTTGAAATCTTCTTCCGTTTCAAATCGCTGTACTTTTTGCTTTACGAGATCGCCATACGGCATCGGATGGCGCACCACCACTAGTTTCTTTCCTTTATCACGAAGCAATTCACAAACGCGGCGCGATGTTTGGCTCTTTCCCGCGCCGGTGCGAACGGCAACCACTGCAACGACCGGTACTTTCGATTTAAGCATGGTTTCCCGCGCACCGAGCAATTTAAAATTTGCTCCCGCAGCCATTGCGATCGACGCCTTATTCATCACATATTGATGAGAGACATCAGAATATGCAAAGACGACGTCGTTAATTTCATGTTTCTTTATGAGATTGACAAGTTCTTCTTCAGGATGAATAGGAATACCGTTTGAGTATAACGTTCCTGCTAATTCAGCCGGATATTTCCTTCCTTCAATATTGGGGATTTGTGTCGCGGTGAATGCAACGACTTCATATGCATCGTTATCTCGATAAAATACGTTGAAATTGTGGAAGTCTCTTCCCGCTGCTCCCATAATAATTACTTTACGTTTCGACATAGTGCCTCCATAAGATTAATCGATATAGATACAAATCAGCGTTCCGTACCGGATACGGAAAACCGCTTCGCTTTGATGTGTAAAATCAATTCATACAGATAGTTTTTCGGTTTACTGCCAGTAAATGAGCCAAACAATACGATTGTTTATTCGACGGTCACGCTCTTGGCAAGATTTCTCGGTTGGTCTACGTTACAACCACGATAGACAGCAATATAGTACGCGAGAAGTTGAAGAGGGATACTTGAAATAATCGGAGAAAAAAGATCGAGCGTCTCCGGGACCCGGATCACATAATTTGCATATCGATCGATCTCCGAATCGTTATCGTTTGCAATTGCAATGATCTTGCCCCGCCGGGCTTTTACTTCCTGAATATTGCTCATAACCTTATCATACGAAGCGTCGTGCGTCGCAATAACAACGACCGGCATATTTTCATCGATCAATGCAATCGGACCGTGCTTCATCTCCGCCGCCGGATACCCCTCTGCATGAATATACGAAATTTCCTTAAGCTTTAATGCACCTTCAAGAGCAACAGGGAAATTATATCCTCTGCCAAGATAGAGAAAATTCCTGGCAAATGAGAATCGCTCGGCTATATCCTTTATATACTCCGATTGATCCAGAATTCCTTTCACTTTTTCGGGTATACTTTTTAAATCACTTAAAATTTTATAACCGTCTGTTATCGACATACCTCGCAAGCGCGCCATCATCACGGTAATAAGCGATATCACCGTTAACTGCGATGTAAACGCTTTCGTCGATGCAACGCCGATTTCCGGACCGGCGTGAATATATACCCCCCCGTCGGTTTCCCGCGCAATCGAACTGCCCACCACATTGACTATTCCGAATACTTTGGCGCCGCGTAATTTTGCTTCCCGGACGGCGGCAAGCGTATCTGCGGTTTCACCGCTCTGACTTATCGCCCAGACAATATCATTTTCAGTAATAATGGGATTGCTATAGCGAAACTCCGACGCATATTCTATCTCAACCGGTACGCGTGCGTATTGTTCTATCATATATTCCCCGACAAGACCGGCATGCCACGACGTACCGCACGCAGTGATGATAAATCTTTTTGCATTCCGCAAATCGTCAATAACGTCGCTCAAGCCGCCGAGTTTCACATCCCCTTCTTCAAATAAAATCCGACCGCGAAGCGCATCCGATATGGTATCCGGTTGTTCATGAATTTCTTTGAGCATAAAATGAGGGTAGCCCGCTTTTTCAATCTGCTCGATATCAAACGTTATTTCATGGACGGTTTTCTCAACTTCCACATTATCAATCGTCGTTGTTGTAAAATTATCACGGGTCAATACCGCAACTTCTCCATCTTCAAGATACACGACATTACGTGTATGTCTCACCAGTGCAGCGGCATCACTTGCCACAAAATGCTCGCCGTCGCCGATGCCGATAACAAGTGGGCTTCCTTTACGTGCAACAATAATATAGTCGGGCTCGTGAACGCTGATAACAGCAATACCGTATGCGCCATCGACCTCTTTGAGGGCAAGACGAACCGAGTCAACCAAATCACCCGTGTATTTGAACATTTCTTCAATAAGATGCGCCAAGACCTCGGTGTCGGTATCGGAGGTAAATTTATGACCAACCTGTTCAAGTTTGGTTCGTATGGCTTGAAAATTTTCAATTATACCGTTATGAACCAATGCGATTTTATGTTCACAATCTTTGTGTGGATGTGCATTTCGTTCGGTCGGTTCTCCATGTGTAGCCCAGCGTGTATGGCCCAGCGCTAACGACCCGTTATCGATGTCAGCGGGAAGAGCTTTCTCCAACTCTGCGACTTTGCCGCTCATTCGAGTAATGAGTATCTCATTGTCTCCTATTGTAGCGAGACCGGCCGAGTCGTATCCCCGGTACTCCAGCCGTTTTAATCCTTCGATAATAATCGGTAATGCTTTTTGCTTTCCGATGTAACCGACGATTCCACACATAAATTAATCCCCTAAATGTTTTAAAATGAAGAAGTTAGAAAAAGATATATAATTTAGACAAAAAAATCAATTTTACCACATTGTATCATATTTTTAGTATCTTTAAATATGATCTATGTCACATTCACAACCGACCTGAAATTGCAATGAAGAATATTCCATTTACACTGGTTCTTGGAGGAGGCGGAGCAAGGGGGATCTCTCATCTCGGCGTTCTCCGTGTCCTTGAACGCGAGAGAATCCAACCCGATTTGATTATCGGAACAAGCATTGGCGCTATAATCGGCGGGATGTATGCGCAAACACTTGACACAAAGATTTGCGAGGAAAAAATAAAAAAGTTATTCAAATCCGATTTTTTCACAAAAATCGGACTGGATTTCTTTGTTCTCGAAGATTACGTCGACCGCCATAACTTTCTCGATCAATGGATTAATAAAGCAAAGCGCAATTACATACTATCACGTTCTATTACCGGTGAAAGCGCATTGCCTGAGAAGGTACTGCATGAAGCATTATCATATCTCATTGATGATATGGATATAACCAAATGCCGGATTCCGTTTGGCGCCGTTGCAACCGATATTCGGAACGGCGACGTAGTGATAATCAGAACCGGGTCATTGACAACCGCCGTCGCAGCGAGTACATCAATACCTGCATTGACAACACCGATCGAAATAAACAATCGACTTCTTATTGATGGTGGAGCTGCGTGCATAACTCCCGTTCTCCCCGCCAAAAGGATTAGCAATAATCCGGTAGTAGCGGTCGATGTTTGGAAAACTGTTACCCACCAAAAACTTCCGTCACGGGGACTTGGAATGCTCCTCCGTGCAGGTGAAATAACGCAGGTTAATTTAAACCGGTTGCTCGTCGAACAGGCGGACGTTATTATTCAACCGGCGGTTCAGGAATATTCCTGGGTAAAATTTTCACGCTATAACGAGCTTATAGAAAAAGGGGTTCACGCAACGGAAAAAATTCTCCCGGATATTAAAAATTTAAGGAAGAAAATTTTGAAAGAAAAAACCGGGCACCCACAATTCATATTTAAAGTGTATGAAGAGTAGAATCGTATGCCGGTGTTCTCAGTGACCTGGCAGATGCTAACCGATCCGCCAGAATCCAGAGTATCGTATCCGCAGTACGTTTAATTGGTCGTAGTAGTTTATCTTTCGGGAAAAATATATCCTCAGGAGACTCAATTTTTGTATCACGATAATGGTCATCGCCCTCTTCTGTCATTATGATAAGACACCCGTCAATTTTTTGCTTCCGTAAAACTTCTGTATAACACAAAGGACACGTTTGCAATAAATCAGTCGAAAGAAATACAATATCCGGTCGGTGACGTTTTATAATACCTATCGCTGCGTCGAGTGTTGCAGCCTTCAGAATATCTGATATGCCGGTAATCATTTGCAACGATGCTGCTATCAACGTTCTGTAGTACACATCGCTGTCAGCTACGAGAATTATTTTTGAACCCATCAGAGTATAAATATGATTTGTTCTGCCTCACTTACAAGGAACAGAGTAGTTGCTTTAATCTAATAAGTTCTTAAATGGAAAGCTGTGATTTACCTCAATATCATTTTCTCCCCGTGGCAATAAAAATACTTATATTTGCCTCATTTTCTGCCGTTTTTGATTTCGCACAGCAACTTTCGCCGACACAATCGACCCTTATCTGCCGAAAACCTGCGCCCTCGAACCAGGTTTTCACATCATCCCGTTCAAATCCCATCCATCTATCGTGTTGTTCTGTGACGAGAAAGTCATGCGAATGTTGATCCAGATCGGTAATGACAAGTATGCCTCCGGGTTTGAGAATACGGAACATTTCTTTGACTGCATCCGGCGGCGATTCGACATGGTGTAAGTACATATTCGCGAAAACTGCATCGACCGAATCATTTTCTACCGGGAGATCCGACGAATCTCCTTCAAGATATCTAATATTTTTATCGGAACCGAATTTCGCCTTCATTCTTTCAAGCATTGCGGGAGACTGATCAACGGTAATCACCTTAACACCGCGATTTAATAATCCCTCGGTTACAAATCCGGTACCTGCACCGATATCTGCCGCGATTTGACCGGATTTAATATCTGCCGCTTTATATGCAGCGTCACGAACCGAGTCGGGAAAGAAGCTTTGCCGCATCTCATCCCACGTTTGTGCTACTTCCTCAAAATACTTTTTACTACTCAAATGGTTGTCCCCTTCGATCGTAGTCGGTTTTATTGCGAAAATATATGCAGAAAATATATAGTCTTCAATATCATTGCCCGGCTGCCATCCGGATATAATTTCATCGCTGTTACTTTTTGCCATGATCGAAATATCCGTAAAACCTGCTTTTTCTAAGATAGGATATAACTCGTCAACGGGAATTGCACCCCCTACACATCCGGTTATTAATCTTTCATCATGCGTAAATTCAACGGGGAGCGGTGCACGTGCAACAATATCCGAAATAGCTATTCGTCCGCCGGGTTTTAATACACGAAAAATCTCACGATACGCCGTTTGCTTATCGACCGATAGATTGATAACACAATTTGATATAACCACATCGACGGAATTATTCTCAACAGGCAGGTTTTCAATTTCACCTTGATAGAACTCGACATTGTTTATACCTGCATCTCGTGCATTCTGTCGTGCTTTTTCGATCATCTCGGGCGTCATGTCAACACCGATGACTCTACCCTCATCGCCTACGGCATGAGCCGCAATAAAGCTATCGATTCCCCCTCCGCTGCCTAAATCGAGAACTACTTCTCCTTTCCTTAGCGAAGCAAGACCGGTCGGATTTCCGCAACCGAGCCCGAGATTGGCGCCTTCCGGTATATTTGTTAGCACATCCGGTGAATATCCAAGCTTTAATGTTGTACTATACCGGCCTCCTAAATTGCCGCAGCAGGACCGCACTTCTCCGCTGCCGATGGATCCGTACACTTCCCGAATGGATTTCTTTGGATTCTTCTTATTCGATCTCATATTTTTTCCCTTTATATATTGTTTGTTATAAAATCTTGTTTACAATATAGACGGAAAAAATAGAAAAAGGACGCACGTTGTGGAAAAACATATCTATTAAATCTCTTCTTTATCATCCGGACAACACGGGCATGCTACCGGATAATAATCGATTATCTTGCCGAACCTATCGAATTCAAAATGACAGCATCGCAGAAGCGCGTGTTTAAGCATGTGTCGCGCTCGCTGAACTCGAGATTTCGCACCGGAGAGTGAAATTCCAAGCTCATCCGCCATTTCTTTTTGAGTCAATCCTCTGAATTCGGTAAGTAATATTGCTTCACGATAATGATCGGGTAATGCATCTATCATTGGTTCGAGACCTTGAGCAATGTTATGAAATATTTCATCATCTTTGTCGGAAATATCTTCCGGGATATTATCATCCGCTAATGGTAAAGTTTTCGCCTGCCTAAAATGATCGTTTATTGCATTGCGGGCAATCTGATATACCCAGCTTTCAAGTTTTCCTTTATCCCTGAGAGATTCGATTCTATTATGTATTTTTAAGAATACATCCTGAACAATATCCTCAGCAATTTGATTATCGCGTACTCGTTTAAGGATAAAATCCTTGATTTGCCCTCGAAATCGATAATATATTTGTTCGATATCCATAGAAGTTTTAATTTTCATAAAATATCTGTATTATTGTATAACTTTGCAATATGTTAATAAATTCCCTTTTAAAATATGCGAGGAGAAACAATGCGCACAGTAATAATCGTTTTGTCAGCGCTCATCATCCTTTGGGCGGCGCCGATCCAAAGCCGGTCTCTACCGCCTTCGAATGAAACCGCTCAGGAAGCGCTCGATCAATCACCGAGACACGGTGAATTTGTCGACATCGTCTTCCCGGATGGAGAACATCCGATCAAAACGTGGGTTGTATATCCGGAACGTCCGACACGCGCTCCCGTGGTAATTGTTATCCATGAAATATTTGGTCTTACCGACTGGATTCGCGCAATCGCCGATGATCTTGCACGAGAAGGGTATCTTGCAATCGCACCCGATTTTATTTCGGGTTTCGGCCCGGATGGCGGCGGAACAGAATCCTTCGAAACGCGCGACGATATCGTCAGAACAATCCGAAATCTCACCCCGGAGGATGTCATAAACCGGCTTGATGCGGTTCGCGACTATGCATTAACTATCGCAGCAGCGACCGAGAAAATAGCAACCATCGGTTTTTGCTGGGGAGGTACGATGAGCTTTTATTATGCAACTGCGCAACCCGAACTTCATGCAGCGGTAATTTTTTACGGCTCCTCTCCGGAAACAGAACTGTTAAGTTCGATACACGCACCGGTGCTCGGCTTATACGCCGAAGATGATGCACGGGTGAACGTAACCATTGAACCTGCAGCGCAAGAAATGGAACAACTGGATAAATCATTCGAGTATTATATCTATCCGGATGCCGGGCATGGTTTTGTTCGCCAGCAAGACGGACGGGAAGGTGCAAATCTAAATGCTACAAAACGAGCATGGGAGCAGATGTTTATATTCTTGCATCAATATCTGGAGTAAAACATTACTCCCACTCAATAGTAGAAGGTGGTTTGGAACTAACATCGTAAACGACGCGGTTAATACCCCGCACTTCATTGATGATCCTCGTGGATATTTTCCCGAGAAGATCGAGAGGCAACCCGGCGAAATCGGCGGTCATACCGTCTATGCTTGTGACGGCGCGTATTGCCGCAACCTGCTCGTATGTCCGCTGATCTCCCATCACTCCAACCGAACGAACGGGCAGCAATACGGTAAATGCCTGCCACACTTTATCATACCATCCTGATTTCTCAAGTTCCTCGATAAAAATAGCATCGGCTTCCTGTAATAGCTTTATATTCTTTTTCGTAATTTTTCCGAGAATTCGAACCGCAAGGCCGGGCCCCGGAAAGGGGTGCCGTTTAAGTAATCGCTCGGGCAATCCCAATTCTTTTCCGACCTCACGAACTTCATCTTTAAACAATTCCCTGAACGGTTCAATTAATTTTAAATTCATCCGGTGGGGTAATCCACCCACGTTATGATGAGTTTTAATCGTATGTGAAGGACCTTTAAACGAAACGGATTCAATAACATCGGGATAAAGAGTACCCTGAGCAAGATAACCGATATTACCCAATTTTCTTGCTTCTTCCTCAAATATTTCTATAAATGTATTTCCGATGATTTTTCTTTTTTGTTCGGGATCCTCTATACCGGTTAATCGAGATAAAAAAGTATCGGTGGCATCGATAAAATCTAAATTTATCTTATAATGATCACTGAACCTGCGCACAACCTCATTGCTCTCACCTTTACGCATCAATCCCGTGTCTATATGAAAACAATACAAATTATCGCCAATCGCTTTGTGCAGCAGCACCGCTGCGACCGAGGAATCAACCCCGCCGCTTAAAGCAAGAATGACGCGCTCATCGCCAACTTCATTTTGAATATTTTGTATTTTCTGTTCGATAAATGATCCGGCGTTCCAACCACCTTTACATCCCGCCACATTATATAAAAAATTATGAAGGATTTCTTTCCCTCGCGGAGTATGAACAACCTCAGGATGGAATTGTACACCATATATTTTGTTTTCCATATTCCCAATAGCACAGATAGGGGAATTCGGCGAAGCAGCCAATACTTCGAATCCTTCCGGCAGCGATTGCAGCGCATCCCCGTGACTCATCCAAACAGATACAGGTTCGTGATTTTCCGGAAGTAATGGAGAGGGGGTTTTCACCGTTAGCTCCGCGCGCCCGTATTCACGCTTCGCCGAACGATCGACCGCACCGCCAAACTTATAAGCGATTACCTGCAAGCCGTAACAAATACCGAGGATCGGCTTCTCCAACGAAAAAATCCGGTCGTCCGGCAGCGGGGCTTCGGGATCGTACACACTCGAAGGCCCTCCGGAAAAAATAATCGCATCGGGATTTATCTTTTTGATCTTTTCGAAAGAAGTATTGTACGGATGTATTTCCGAATATACGCCGCACTCCCGTACACGCCGCGCAATGAGCTGTGTATACTGAGAGCCGAAGTCGAGTATAAGTACTAATTCTGCGTGATGCATATTATTTTTTCTTATATGACGACATTTCTTCGCTTACTTTTGAGGCAAGGTACACCTTCATCAGTGATTGATACGGTACGTCTTTCTTGTTTGCGAGTGTTTTCAGATCGTTTAGCAAAGATTCGGGCAGACGAATTGAGATAGATTTTACCGACGGTTTAAGGTTGGGAAAATCTATCTGTTCCGCTTTATCCCAATCAATGTACTCGGTTGCATCGTGCTTGCTCCAGAATGCCCGCTCTTCATCTTCATTTTTGAACTTTGGGATCTTTTTTAACTCTCTCTTCATAACGCCTCCTTTCTTTTTTTGACATATCTCTTGCTGATATTACCCGAATTAATTCTTTCCTGACGGTGAATACTATAAATAATTGTCTTCCCGAATTTGTCTTCCCAAGAAGATAAAATCGTTTCTCACCTCCCGATAATTCTTCCCGCACGGGATATATATATCTCGGATGATTAAAAAAGACTTCTTCAGCTTCGGTGTTCGCGACTTTATGCTTTTTCCAATTTTTATTGCTATTGCCGGAATCCCAATCAAAACCTTCTATCTTTTCCATATATCCTTTTTGTATATGATAAATATATACATTCTCTCCTTTGATGTCAAGTCTTTTCTATATTTTTTTCGTATACCTTTTTAAACCGATAACCCCCATCATTCTTCCACTTTTATGTCCGTCACGGCGGTAAGAGTGGAAACGATCTTCGGAACAAATTGTACAGGAGTTTTCATGTTCGATATTTTCTGATTTTATTCCTGCCGATATAAGTTGCTCTTTGTTTATCGCCGGAATATCGAGATTAAATTTACCGTTCGATTTTGATACTTTGAATTTCGGTGGGAACAGATCCGCTACTTCTTGTCCCACTTCGTAACAACATACACCTGCCGAAGGTCCGAGATACGCAATGATTCCCGACGGAGCGGTTTGCCATCGCTCGTTCATTAACTGTAACATCCGTATCGTTATTTTTTGATAGGTTCCCCTCCACCCGGCATGAACACCCGCAATTGCATTATGAACCGGATCGAATAAAAAGACAGGGAGACAATCGGCAACGGAAACAAGAAGATATATCTCTTTCTTATCGGTTGCTAAGCCGTCGGTGTTATCGTATCGCGCGGGCGTTGGAGCATATTGGACATAAGAAGAATGAACCTGAAGCGGAAATGCCAGGCGGGTGCTGTCGATATTAAGAGCATCAAAAAATAGATTTCTATTCTGCCGGACATTTTCAGGATCGTCGCCGACACTCATAGAAAGATTGAGCAAATACGGGGGAGCACTCACTCCCCCGTTTTTGGTACTCATACCGAACACTACATGTGGAAATTGCGAAAAATGTTTGGAGCGAAGTATCTCCATCATACCGCAACTTTAATAGTCTCGAATGCCGACTTTAAATCCGTGATGATATCTTCCGGTTTTTCCAAACCGACCGACAGACGAATTCCACCGGGATCCATTCCCTCCTTTACTTGTTCTTCAGCAGGAATAGCCGAATGTGTCATAGAACCGGGATGTTCGATCAGCGTGCGGATATTGCCGAGACTGACTGCAAGGGATATAGTATAAGCATGTTCTGCAAGGTAATTAATAAACTCTTCACCACGTTGGCGTCGTTCTTCGGGAGTTTCGCCTTTAATGCCGAAATAGATCATCGAACCCGGCGCCGGGTTGCCGTCGTAATCGATCATCTGCTTTTCTGCTATTTCTGTTTGAGTAAAGCATTTTGCTCCCGGATAATTGACATAGTTGACATCATCATAATTACAAAGGAACTCCGCAATCACTTTCGCAGTCTCCTGTTGCCGTCGCATTCTCAATGGGAGAGTCGGAAGTCCGTAGACCAAAATGTTCCAGGCGCTTTTCGGTCCGAGAGCTGCTCCAAAATCTTTCCGATACAGCAATAACCAATCACGGCTCCACGCCGGTCCAACTACAGCGCCTCCCATATCGGTGCCGTATCCGCCGATATTTTTTGTTAACGAATGAACAACAAAATCCGCTCCAAGTTCCAATGGTCGTTGGCAGAACGGCGTTGCGAAGGTGTTGTCGATTACGACATAGATTTTATTATCCCGGTTTCTCTCCTCATTGGCTTCTTGTACAATATTGACGATTTCCTGTATGTCAATTAACTCCAGGGTCGGGTTAATCGGCGTTTCAAAATATACAACTTTCGTGTGCGGTGAGATCGCCTTTTTGACTTCCTGGGGATCGACCATATTAACGAATTTGACGTTGATATTGTATCTTGGATACCAATTTTTAAGGAGCGAATATGTACACCCATAAAGAATTGAATGTGCAACGATCTCATCACCAGTTAATGTTAAAATCCCAAAGATAGCCGAGATTGCACCCATTCCAGTTGCAAACGTGACTGCCGTATCACCGCGCTCGGCAAATGACAGGTTCTCTTCGAGTATATCCTTGTTTGGTTCTCCCAGACGGTCATAAATATAAATAGGTTCTTTGGAATCCAGGTCTATAAACTGGTTGGATTGGGCAAATTCCAAAAATCCCTGTGCACCGCGTTGAACATTATCAAGGCGGAATGTTGCGGATGATGAAATAGGTGGAATGAGATGATGTTTGAAATCCCATTTCGGTGTATACGATCTGCCGTAAATGAGATTGGATTCCATTGAATAACGTTTTTCTCTGATTTCACGTTCTTTCTTGCTCATGTTGACTCCTTTTTGAAATTACCATCACGTTATGTTCTGATTGGTAATGTAATTGAGACGGTGGTTCCGGCTTGCTCTTCGCTTATTATCTTTATGGTTCCGTTTAGTTCTTCTATTGTTTTTTTTACAATAGCAAGTCCCAGTCCCATTCCGTCGGTTTTGGTTGAAAAATTCGGTTCAAATAAACGGGAGCGAACTTCAGGGGGTATGCCCGTCCCGTCATCTGTAATTGTTATATTAATCGATCTGTTTTTTAATTCGGTAACAACTTTAAGCGCTCCCCCATCCGGCATCGCCTGTATACTATTGCGAAAAATGTTAACAAACGCACGTTGTAATTCTTCCGGATCGGCAATGATCGTCGGAATAGTATCGTCAAATATTGTATGAAAATCAATTCCATTTTTATCCGGAAAAATATTTAATGCTCGTTGCAACACGTCGTTTACATTGACCGGTACGTAGTGTGCTTCCGGCATACGGGCGAAGCGGGAAAATTCCGAGGCAATTCTATCAAGCGTATCGATTTGTTCGAGCAACATCCGGGTAATAACGTCGAACGATTTATCAAAATCCTGCCATTTATCTTTCCGTGCCTCTCGTAACTGCTGAATCGAAAGCTTCATCGGTGTCAACGGGTTTTTTATTTCATGCGCAACCTGGCGCGCCATCTCACGCCAGGCCAATTCTCTTTCGACACGCGCAAGTTCTTCCCTGCTCTCTTTCAGACGTCTGGTCATAACATTAAATGAACGCATCAGGTTACTTATTTCCGATTCGCCTTTACTCGGAAGATGAATGTCAAGTTCACCGCCCGCGACCTTTTGCGTTGCATCGGTCAGTTCCTCAATCGGTTTTGATACCTTATTTGCAACAACAAGTCCGGTAATAATGACACCGAGCATTACAAGCGCGTAAATTCCGAATAGAAACGCATCGCGACGTGCTAATTCTTCGTCAATTTCCGTCTGGCGATATATTGCGGGAACTGCAATGACAGATGTCAGATTACCATCCTCGTTTGCGAGAGGCATATAGCCAACTAAATATGACGATTGTCCGATTGCCTCTTCCCGTGTTACAAAATTCTTTCCTTCCAGTACTATACTCGAATATGCAAAACCGCTCAATCTTTTGTCCATAAGCTCGGCTTCGAACATCTCCATCCGGCTTGTAACATTCATATAGCCGTCAACATAAACGATGAAGTCGATAGCCAACTCACCTGCGATTCGTTCAGCCACTAACTGCGAGATTACAGAAGGATCCGTGCTTTCACCGAATTGATCATACCGTTGAATCTGGAGTGAAACACGCTTCGCCTCTTCATACAACTGCTGTGATATGTTTTCAGTCATCCTATCTATCGTGAAATCCCGGTTGAGATACGCAACGATAATAATTGGAATAAGTGAGAGCGAAAGTAAACCAATCAGTATTTTTTCTTTAAACGTCGGCTGATATCGTTTGCCTTGCGCATAGAAAATAACACCTGCCCCCAACAACAATACACTGCTTACCGCAAGAGCAAAGAATACTAATTTAAGGGCATAAAATATGTGCCACCGGAAATCGAGGTACGATACACTGATAGCAAGATAGGCATCCGGGGTATCGCCGGTATCGTGGAAATATGCGGTATCGAACATCTGATTATTGATCCGTTCCCGGTGCCATATAAACTCTTGCTCATCTTCTCTTAGAGCTTCAAGCACCGTTTCGGGTATCGTATGAGTGGACGGAAGATTTAAGGCCGAGGTGGACACTAATTGTTCACCTTTGAATTCAGAAATTATAAGCTGACCGTAACGGGCAGCGATGTCGGGAGAAATTTGAGTTCGCAGGATATCCGGGCCATGTCCCCGAAACAATGTTCCCGGACCGGTCATAACATTTACTATAATCGTACCGGCTTGCTCTCCGTCGTTATCGAAAATCGGAGCTTGCGCCGCATACAATGTCGCATTGCCGTATATGGTCTCAACATCCCGGATCATCGTTTCCTCATACATCCGTTCATCAATAAATTGTTGCAACACCCCGTCGTCCGGAGGTTGAAAACCGATGCCGAACCGAGTTATCGGATTATCATTTCTATCATATATAAAGATTGTCGTATTATACCCCTCCCTGCCGAGCATACTGCCTGCCCACAAATGAAACGCTTTTTGACGTATCGCTTCGTGATCATCTTCACCCAACAATTTAACCAATTCAGCATCAGTGCTGAATTCCTGTAAAGATTGATGAAGAATAAACTCTTTCCAGGCATCTGTAGGTCGAATGATATTATTCGCTATAAATTGTATCTGTTCCCGGTCGAACTCGTGAATTTTTCGGTCAAGAACAGGGGCAGCAAAAACCACCGACACTCCTGTGAGAAACAATACAGAGCGAATCTTATAGAGTCTAAACGATTGTAGGAAACCCATCTGAACGAGCAAGGATATTGTAATAAGAACAATCGGGACGCTGAAATAATACCATAACGGGACGAGAGGGTTACTCTGCGGGAAATAATAACATATAGCTGCAACCAATATAATTAACAACAATATACCGCTCGATTGTAATAAAGACCGGTGAAAACCTGCTTGTACAAATCTCAGTGCAATATATCCTAAAACGGTTCCCAGTAAAACAAACGCAGCGGTGAGCAGCAAGAGATTAAATTGCATTAATGCGAGCATAGGAGATGGCAGCAACGAAGCAGGTTCCGTAAACCGTACCGACGAATCGAAAACAAGACTACGGACCGATGCGGCATACGATCTCACCAACCCCATATAGAGCACCATGACAATCGATGATACAAGAACCGTCCATATTTTCCGAGCACCGGTTAATTTCTTCGGAATACCAAGACTATTGTTTATAACGATCGAGTGAAAAAGTAAAAGCCCGGTAAATATCAGAAACAGTGCCGTGAGGAGCAAATCACCCGGAGATGCCACTATACCTCCACCGTGTGGCGATGCATAATATGCCGGATCAAAGGGCGGTCCGCCGATAACAGCACCCGGTATATCGAATACCATCCACAGATATCGTATTCCCCACAGAAAAATCAGAGAAATAAGTAATGCAAAAAATGGGAATTGTTTATTACGCAGCCATCGAATGGTCCCTGCAATGAGAAAAACTGATAATACAATGATTAAAAAACTGCGTACGATATGTATCGTGCCTTCCACCTCGGCCATATATCCCTCCAGAGTGGGGGGGGAAAATATTGCAACTCCTAACAATGATTTATCTACACCGTATAATGGTACTTGTAACTCGTCGGTCTCGTACCGATCATCTCCGAATTGCAATTGTACCGGTTTCCCGAGCGCTTCCCGTAAATCGTGTTGAAGTCCCTGCATTCTGATGAATCGAGGGCTGAGCGAGTATTGCACATCGAACGCTTCATAGGCGACGACGACTGCTTGAATGTCCCCGTCAATATCACGAATTGGTTCTACCACTGATATTGTAGTAAAAACTGCCCCTTGCATCACGGTGGTATATGAATCGTTTATTTCTACCATTTGAACACCCTCAGCGGGTACCCGACCCCACCATGCAATTAATTCGCCACGTCTGTCGTATAACTCTATTCCCTGTAATTCATCAATATTTACCTTACTAAGAATAGAAAAGCAAACCACCGGAGAAAGATTGCACTCTGTATCGGCGATCAGGACGGCAGTCCGTGTGGCAATTCTGTGAACGCGGTCCTGTATTTTTTCAAAAGCAGATTGTATAATTTGCGCTTCCTTTATTGCCCGCTCGTCACGGATTACCTCCCATTCGTTCTCGATACCGGATAAAATAAAAACGCGGGCTCCTTCCAAAACCAGAAGTGACAGAATAATAAAAAAGACGATATAATAATATCGCCTTTTTCGAACCCACATTGATACCGATATACCTAATCGGGAAAGAGTCATAACACTAAAAGAGGAAAAGCAATTATTCGTTCTTAGTAAATATTAAATTGAGATATAACCCATCTGTCTTTTTGCTTCATCAATGATACATATATCTGAATGTATTCCCTGTTTCCTTTCACATTAATGCTGCCGCGGCCGGTCGCGTATGGAGCGCCACCCGATTCACCGTATGTAGTAAATGAAAACGATAAAATTTTATTCGTATTAAAAAAGTTTTGCACAACAAACTGCGCCTGATTTGCACTGTAATATCCGCTTTCGATGCTTCGTATGTTCAGATATATATGTCTGCCAAAATTCCGGGTTAGTTCCTCTATATCGCCATCGACAATGCCCCGTTGAACCGATTGAAATACCTCTTCTCCGCCGGTATATTGTGCAATCAAATGATCCGGTTGCAGGTATGGAGGTTCAAAAACCAGCGAAATAACGGTTGAGGGAGTATTCTGCCCGTGCTGATCCGTTTGTGAGATCAACACCTCCTGTATTACAAATAACCCAACCACCACTGCCAATAATAATCTCATAATAATTTAAAATACTTTCATTCTCTTTTAAAATCAACTGCCTGAAGATACTTACCAAAAATAATATTGTAAACCGATCATCCACGTCGTTCGGAATCGTTCTACAGTCTGTTTATCGAAAAAATTTTCCGGATCTATAGCAGTCGTCTCGATTTGTTTATTAAGAAATCTTATCTCTCCGGACAAATAAAGATTATCAAGCAATTCTATTTTTTCCCCTAAAACGCCTCCCCAAAGGAATATTTTATCTTCCTCAAGAACACGATGATCGTTTACCCGCTGCCTGTCACTTATCCTGTCCACATTATGACCCACAATACCTCCGATGTATGCACGTCCGACACCCAGGGTTGTAAACGGTGTTACATATGCAATAGTAACCTTACCACCGGTTACCGGATGTCCATGGTTTTGAAAAATTCCGAAATCAAGCTGAGGGCGAAGCAAAAGGGGAACTGCGCGAGGATATACCTGGAGTGAAATTCCAACATCCGGAATAATTATCCCTGCCCCCCCCCATCGACGCGGTGTTTCTTCGGGGAATGCACTAAAGTTCTGTGAAAAACAGGAAGTGATGAAGAATAGACAAACACCGGGAATTATCAATATATATTTCATATACTATCTGCCTTATTACGTTATAAACGTGTGAATGGGGTATCGAATTAACACGTTCCCGGCCCAACACGCGCCATCGATACCCCGTTTCACACAAATCAAATGGTCCACCTCACATCAACCCCTCTTCCTTCGTCACCCCCATCACTCCCATTTGATTTTACATTATCGGACCGGCGACATCAATCTCAACCATCACTCAGAAGGAGTTATCTCACGTGGCTTCTTCTTTCCTCACATCACATCAACCCCTCATCGCCGCCGGTCCACCCCTTTATTATCTTTAACCCAACATCTCTTAAAAAAGTTTCTAATCGTAACCGATATTATACTTTTTACTCCGCAATTTTCTTTCACCCTTTGCAGGTACCTCACGCTTCAACATCGGCTCCCCTTCCAACGTTTGATACGCCCAGTCAAATATAACATACCCGGGACCCAACTCAACAACCCTGAATTTCGCAAAGTGATTATCGAAAGTCCATACAACATACGTATGTCCGACTCGCAACAACACGTCTTTCGTTGGTGACCACCCTGACGCAGGAGCATAACGAATATCTTTTATGGAATAGGTATACCCCATATCCTTTATATCGGTATCATCCCAAACATTCATATAATGATAACCGTTATCAAAATCGTAGAAGATATCGGTATACTCATCATCATACGGTCCGAGCGTTGCAGTAGAAAATTCAAAACCCGATCGATTCGGTTGAACCCGGAAATCTCTCATTAAAACATCATAACCTTCGGGCCGCGGAATTGTGAAAGCCGATTCGTTTGAGAGATCCGTTTCATTGCCTCTTGCATCGTATCCCGATACGGCATAATAATAGAGGTTACCGTTATTCGCCGTATAGTCTACAAAATAATCCATTCCTGTAGATCCAAGATATGTAAATCTTCCGTCATAACTCCTGCTCCGGTATACCCTATATCCGATAATCTTTCTGCTCCTGTGATGATCCCAGAAGATCTCAACCAAATTATCTCCCGGCACTACAACAACATTTCTCGGAGGATCAATCACAATCCTGTCGTCGGGAGCCACATTAACCTGGCAACCTGAAATTCCGGCACCTACTCCAATCAACCCCGCAAAAAAGAGTATCAAATACAGACCGAGCTTTTTCATTTTAGTTTCCTCTTTTTTGATGTTCTAATTAATGATATCTCAATTACTGTGCCAAATATTTCAAGTCTTTTAAATTCAATATAATCAATAATATAACGATTCACAGAAATAAATCTATTACCTTATCACCGTACAAAATAATAGACACTTTATTATAAGATATAAATTTGTATTACCTTTTTTAATTATAATACGAAGTGTATTAAAGATATGTTACAAATGAGCCGTAATGGAATTAAAGATAAGTGCCCTTAATTAACTCAGCATTATCATACCGTTGTTAATTACGCCTACCGGTTTCCCGAAAAGTTTCCGGCTATGAAACGGTGAATTTTTCGATTTCGATTTGAATTTTTGAATATCGACTATCCACTCTTCTGCGGGATTGAAAATTGTTAAACAGGCATTCTCGCCTTCTTTAATTCTAATCTGGGGTAAATTTAAAATGCGTCGTGGATTCACGGTGAATTTTTCAATCATCTGGGAGATTGTGAGTAAGCCCGGTTTAACCAATTCAGATATTGATAAACCGATCGCTGTTTCAAGTCCCACGATACCGAAGGGGGCGTAAAGATACTCCACTTGTTTTTCATCGTAGGAATGAGGTGCATGATCGGTAGCGATCACGTCGATAGTCCCGTCGACTAATCCTTCCTTCATAGCGTCAACGTCATCCTGCGTTCGAAGCGGGGGATGCATTTTGGTATTCGTATCATAAGAACGCACTACTTCATCGGTCAAAGTAAAATGATGCGGTGTGACTTCGCATGTCACGGGCAAACCGTTTCGTTTTGCTTCGCGAATCAATTCGAGACCGCGCTTTGTACTGAGATGTGCAACATGATATTTACCGCCGCAGTAGACCGTCAACATTATATCGCGTTGAATCATCAGCGCCTCGGCTATGGTCGGAATGCCCGGTAATCCTAACGTTGTTGATACAAATCCTTCATTCATGACGCCATCGTGAGTAAGGGATTTCTCCTCCGCGTGTTGAATAATCGGTTTATGAAACATCTTTGAATATTCGAGGGCAATACGCATGATTTGTGCACTCTCGACCGGATTACCGTCATCCGAAAATCCAACGACGCCGGCATCCGAAAGCTCAGCCATCTCGGAGATTTGTTTCCCTTCACGATTAGCCGTAACAGCAGCTATCGGATATACGTCGATCATTCCGTTTAATGTCTTTGCGGCTTGCTCCTTTATATACCGTACTATAGAACTATCATCTATTGCCGGATTGGTATTAGGCATACATGCAACTCCTACAAAACCACCTGCGGCTGCCGATGCAAGTTCGGTGGCTATTGTTGCTTTATGTTCAAATCCCGGTTCCCGTAAATGTACGTGCATATCGATAAATCCGGGTGCAACAACGGCATCTTTGAGATCAACCACTTCTTCATTTTCCTTTGATCGAATCTGCGGGGCGATTTTTTTTATTTTCCCGTTCTCGATCAGAATATCTGATTTCTTATCAAGTTTTTCCAATGGATCTATAATGTGCGCATTTTTTAAAATAGTCGGTTTCATTATGTTAATTTCCGTTTTTTGTTTGGGATTATGACTGAGATAAAAGATAAAGCACCGCCATACGCACGGCAACGCCATTCAACACCTGTTGAAGAATAACCGAGTGCTCACTGTCTGCGACATCTGCCGAAAGTTCGACATCACGGTTAATCGGTCCCGGGTGAAGTATCGTAATCGGTTTGCCGGCTTTTTCAAGACGTTCCCGGGTCACTCCGAAATAATTATGATATTCCCGCAATGACGGAAAAAGCCCGCCCTCCTGCCGCTCGAGCTGAATGCGCAGCACATTGAGTGCATCGACGGTCGGTATAACATCGTCGATCTGATGATACACATCCACACCGAGCTTTTCGATCTCACGGGGAATCATCGTGGCCGGGCCGCAGATTGATACGTTCGCTCCCATTGCTTTTAAACCATAAATATTCGAGAGTGCAACACGACTATGCAGTATATCGCCGACAATACAAATATGTAATCCCTCAAGATTGCCGAACTTTTCGCGAAGTGTAAATATATCAAGCAACGCCTGGGTGGGATGTTCGTGTCTTCCGTCTCCCGCATTAATAATATTCGCATCAACAATACGGCTCAAAAAATGCGGAGCGCCTGCACTCTGATGACGAACCACAACCATATCGATCTTCATTGCTTCGATGTTTCGTGCTGTATCTTTAAATGTCTCACCTTTTGACAATGAACTTGTACTTGCCGCAAAATTCACAATATCGGCAGATAAACGTCGCTGGGCAAGTTCGAATGATATGCGGGTTCGCGTCGAGCTTTCGAAAAACAAATTGACAATTGTCTTGCCTTGCAACGTCGGCACCTTTTTTATCGGTCGATCAAGTACTTCTTTGAACGACACGGCCGAGTCCATTATTTTCACAATATCTTCTTTTGGAACACCGTCAAGTCCCAATAAATGACGCGATGTTAATGACATGAATACTTTTCCTTATTGCTGAAACCTGTATGGCTTTCGTTCACGTTCAACAGGGTGAAGTTCGTTTAATTCCGAATCCCATACCTGTCCATTTTTTATGATCATATATATATCTTCACTATTTTTTATATTATCGAGCGGGTTACTGTTCAGTATGACAAAGTCGGCCAGTTTACCGGTTTCGATGGAGCCGAGATCTTGTTCAAAACCGATATACCTCGCTCCGTGTAAGGTTGCTGCGCGTATCGCTTCCATTTCCGACATGCCGCCCTGTACAAACATCCACAGTTCCCAATGTGCGGCAAGACCTTGTAATTGTCCGTGAGCACCAAGTTGCACTTGCCCTCCGGCATCGAGAATTTGTTTTGCAGCTTCCGCAATTCTGAAGTGATGGAATTCGTCGTCCGGTACAAGCATACGGCGGCGTGCACGTGCATCAAGCCATCCTCCCGGCACGAACTGACGTAAGCGCTCGTTTTTATATACATCATGGACCTGATACCAGTAATTTTCTCCCCAGACACCACCGTACCCCACAACGAGCGTCGGTGTATATCCCACATTCGATTGACCGAACAAAGTAATCACATCCTTATAAATCGGCGCTATCGGCAGCGCATGTTCTATCCCGGTATGGCCGTCTATAATCTGATTCAGATTCTGTTGGATCATCGAACCGCCTTCTGGATAAACGAGCATCTCCTCTTCACGCGCAGCTTGCAATACCCACTGCCGTACATCACGCCGGAGATAATTATAACTCTTTACCGAAAATCCACCCTGCGCCTTATGCCGGCGTAGATGTGCCCGTGCGTCATCAAGATTTTCTACAACCGCTTTGTTCGGGTTCTCCGCACCATATAAAATATACCCTGTCGAGTAAATTCTCGGACCGATCATTCTCCCCGCCTCGACCTGTTCAGACAGAGCATACACCATTTGCGTGCTTGCTGAGGGATCGTGGGTTGTTGTCACACCATACGCCAGTTGCGCTTCATACTCCCATAATCTATCGGGAGTAATGTCAAGCGCCGTGTAGCCGGCATGCGCGTGTACATCAACCAATCCGGGAATTATTGTTTTTCCTGCCGCATCAAATATGCGCGCACCGCGCGGTATGGTCACTTCATCGACCTGACCGACCTGTATGATTCTGTCCCGCTGAACAACGATTGTTCCGTTATCGATTACCTCGTCACCGTTCATTGTAATAATACGGGCATTTGTGAATGCAATAATTCCATCGGGACGATAACGCGGCAATGTAAGCCCAATCTCGGTAATTTCGGGTCGATTCAGAACATTTGATTCTACCCAATGCTTCTGTTCCTCCTCTGTTTCTTCGTTTTCTTTATCTGCATAAGCTTTTTCAACGTTCTGTTTGTAGAATGCATTACCGAGAGTAAACGTTACATATCGCGAATCCGGCGTCCAGGATATCCAATCACCGCCGTACTGTGTTAGTTGTTTTACGGGAACTCCCGAACCGGTACGCTTAATCTCGTGCGGCTCGCCTCCCGCTTTCGGAAATGGGGATACATATACATTGTGCAATTCTTTAAATGCAACCCGGCTTCCATCGGGGGAAAGAATGATCTCCTCGGCATATTCATTTTTCATATGCCTGCGTTTATCTGTGCCATTGAGTTGAACGGATGTGAGCACCGTATTCCCCTCATAGTTTTCGTGGAAATATAAGCGTGATCCGTCAGAACTCCATGTGATCCGGGGCATTCTCCTGTTCGCCCCCCTGTTTGATGCTTCGGTCACGTGTTTTATTTCACCACCATTCGCCGATATATATCGAATGTTCAGGAAAAATTCCCCGCTCAGATTGTTGCCCCGATGAACAATCCCGCTTCCCTGCAGAAATGCAATCCAGTCACCATCGGGAGACCAGGAAGGATTTGCATATTGATCATGTATCTGTGTCAATCTCACGGGATCTCCCCGCCTGTCAAGCCGGGCTTTATACAGATGACCGCCGCCGTCGTTATCGTTCCATGTTGTATATGCCACCCATCTACCGTCGGGTGAAACTGCCGGTGCATACTCGAGATATCGATCCTGATTGGTAATACGCTGTGGGTCTCCGTCGGGCATCGACATTTTATAAATATGTCCCGCCGCCTGAAATACAAGCGTCCGGTTATCCGGAGTGAGCGAAGCCCACCGTATCATTCGTGAAGTGAAATGCTCCTCCGGCACACGATATTCAAAATGAACTGCATCGGCTATTTTCTGTTCTACTTTTGCAGCAAAAGGAATATTGTGCACGTCGCCCGAATCTACTTCGATTTTATTTATTTTTCCATTAAAAGTAATGACGATGTTCCGGCTATCCGGCAACCATGCAAAAGCCGGATAAACACCCTGAATAGCCCATGTTTCCTGTTGATCGGGGTCAAGGCCGTCAAAAACTGCACGTTCAGCACCTGTGGTTAAATCGCGAACAAACAAAACCGTATTTGTGCCGACACGTCTAACGAACGCAAGCTTTGTTCCATCAGGCGATGGTGTTGGTCGAACAGCGCCTCCGGGGTCCCGTGTTACGGGTTCGATACGACCTGATTCCCGGTCATAGCGATTGATCTGATAAATACCCTCGTGTGGATCGCGATTATAATCGAAGTTCCCTGTAAAAAATGAGTAATACACCCATTTGCCGTCGGGTGATACCGCCGGTTCATTTTGATCCGCCTGCCAGGTCAAACGCTCGACCAATTGCACCCCGGCACCTCCTTTAATATGATGCATCCATATCTCACCGCCGCCGAGAGATCGAATGTAACGAAAATGTTTTTTCATAACAATGTATTCACCATCCGGTGTCCAGTATGCCGAACTTGGCAACCGTTCAGTCTCTCTCGTAATTTGCCGTGGATTGCTGCCGTCGGCATTCATCACCCAGATATTATCGGCGCCGCTGCGATCGCTCGTAAATGCAATCTTCATTCCATCCGGACTATACCGGGGCTGCTGCTCAAATGCTACTCCACCGGAGAGCAACTCTGCCTCTCCTCCCTCAATCGGAATACGATAAATGTTCCCGAGCAAATCGAATACTATCCATTGTCCGTCGGGACTGACGTCGAGATTTATCCAGGTTCCTTCATCAGTTTCAAAAGTAATAACATCCGTGGGCCATTGTTCCCATTGTTCGCCGTCAATCTTCCAATCTTCTTCCCATGCACTCAAGCCAGTAATACATATAAGAGAGAGAATAACAAAGCCGATTAATTTATACATAATTTCCTCCGCGAATAAAATGTTTACAATTTTCAACTACTTATCCGACATCCACTAACAATACCTCATCTTTATTATCGATCTCTTTTAATAATACTTTCACCTGTTCACCAACCGATGTCGGGACATTTTTCCCAACATAATCAGCTTTTATCGGAAGCTCACGATGACCACGATCGATTAAGACGGCAAGTTGTATCGATGCGGGGCGTCCGATATCAACAAGTTCGTCAAGTGCGGCGCGTGTCGTTCGGCCTGTGTAGAGCACATCATCCACCAGAATCACGTGTTTGTCGGTTATATCGAAATGAATTTCCGTTCCTTTTAATTCGGGATGTTCGAGCCGGCGGGTTTGTAAGTCATCGCGGTACAGGGTAATATCGATAAAACCGCAAGGCAGGTTTGCTTCCTCAAGTTCTTGAATTTGATTTGCTATTCGACGCGCAAGGTACTCACCGCGCGTTTTCACTCCGACGATAACAAGATTTACAATTCCTTTGTTACGTTCGATTATTTCGTGTGCAAGTCGGACAATTGAGCGCTCTATACCCTTTTCGTCCATTATAACGGATTTAACAGTCATAGTGGCTGCCTCTTTGGTTCTAAAATGTTAAATGGTATTAAATTTACCTGAATTGACAGGAAGTAATCTTCCGGGAATGATATGTCGACCAAATTTTTCTGGATCATAGGATCCCTTTCCATCTCGCAGGATTGGATTAAAGGGTTACTTATTTTATTGATATAAATATACGATAAGTTACAGACTATTTCAATTAAACTGAATAAATATGTTTCTGAATTGGAGATTTTTACCAATTCTATAAATATTAAAATCCCGGTCAATGGAAACGATGGTGCGTATCCCCGTCAATTCAGCCGTAATGAGCAAAGTAGCGTCGGCAAGGTCCATAGGCAGATCGGAGTATTTCTCCCACAAATATATGAGACGATCAAGATGGCTGCGCTCTAATTGAAATATGTGAACTCCCTCTTGTTCTACCCATTTAAAAAAATCGATTTGCGCCGACGCGCTGAAATCCAGCATATGAGTAGTTTCGGTGATAACCGGCCACGTTGTTACAAACCTCCCGCGATACCCCCGTAGAAATTCCACTGTTTTGATATGGTATTGATCGTCCTTATCGAACAAAGCTATAAGCGGTCCCGCATCAACGAGTGTTCTTTTCATTGAACTTCTCTTTCAGAACGGTTTTATAGGTAGTTGATAGATCACCTTTGCCGCTGCCATACCTTCCAAATAATTTTTCACCGACCATAAACGGTGATATTTCTTTTTCTTGAGCAGCTATGTACTCTGCAACTGCTTCACGAATAAGTTGAGATTTAGTTATTTTTTTTGCAGCAGCAATCTTTTCGATTTTTCCTTCTAATTCCTTATTTAATCTAATTGACGTCATTCACTAATCGCCTCCTAAATTTACCATCATTTGTAATACAAAGTGTGATACATTTTATAATTAAAGTCAATAGGAGATTGAAATTATTTCGGAAATTTTTCGAAATACCTACATGTATTGCTAATTTTAATAAAATTTTGTAAATTTATTGTTTCTATAATCATTAGTTAATAACATATTTTTCAAGGAAGTATCATGGCACGATTTTGTGATATATGTGGAAAAGGTCCCGTTAGCGGTAATAACATTAGCCATGCAAACAACAAAACACGCCGGCGCTGGTTGCCGAATTTGCAGCGAGTCCGGGCCATCGTTAACGGAAGTGTAAAGAGAATAAAAGTCTGCACATCCTGCCTGAAATCAGGTAAAGTAAAAAAAGCCGCGTAAATTTTATGTCAAAACTCTCCCGACTCTCGGCATTTGAACAATTCGGTCTGCTCTTGCTCCGTGTTGGAGGCGGATTATTTCTCGCTTTTCTCCATGGATGGGGGAAAATGACAGGTCTGTGGGGATATCTTTTCAAAGGTGATGATTGGGGATTTCCCAATTCGGTTGCCTCCATTGGTTTCCCTATCCCGTTTTTTTTCGCAGCGTTATCGACATTAACAGAATTCATCGGTGGACTTATGTTTGCAGCAGGTTTGTATACCCGTTACGTGGCGGTATTCATAGTTATCAATATGAGCGTCGCAGTATACCGTCATTTAATCAGCGATATGCGGTACGAACTTGCAGCATTATTTTTATTAATTTCATTTTATATCCTTCTCCGGGGGGCAGGTCGTTACTCTTGTGACCGATTCTTTAAAACAGATCGTGTATAATTTTCTTATACTTGCACATCTTGTTTTTTCATTGTACCTTGTATTGATTTAAAACCAATCAGTACACGTTCGCTGCGATGAACAAGACTCGATTATGACAATACCGAATCAGTTAACTACATTACGAATAATACTAACGCCCGTATTTCTGTATTTTCTTTTTCAGGATTCGTCCGGGTCAAAGCAAATCGCACTCGCCGTATTTCTTGTCGCCGCACTTACCGATTGGTACGACGGTATGATCGCACGGAAATTCGGCTATCAAAGCGAATGGGGGCGTTTCCTTGATCCGCTTGCCGATAAAATACTTACCTCCGCTGCTTTTATCGGTTTTGTGGTTATCGGGTTGGCACAACTCTGGATGGTTATACTCATCGTCATTCGTGATATCGCGATCACAATACTCAGGGGTTACTGCGAATTTAAAGGAAAAGCTTTTTACCCTTCGAAAGGGGCAAAAATTAAAACGACCGTTCAAATGATTGTGTTATATTATTTGCTTGTCGTATACGTTGCACAGAGCTCACCTAAAATATATAATATAATTCCGGAAACTTTCGATATAATGCTCCATTCTATAGTAGTTTATGTGTTTATGCTCATCGTAACCATTCTTACAGTGTGGACAGGTATTGTGTATGTTTTCGAAAATCGAAAATTAATCGCCGATCTCTATGTCAACAGCCGTAAAACAACCGAACCGTACTAACGACCCGTCATTCATCACCAGATGCATCGCAACGGTTTTTTTCTCCGGTTACTCACCGGTCGCACCGGGAACCGCAGGTTCCTTAGTCGCTCTGATTCCGCTCATCATTTTCCCGGGAATTCCAATTTTCACTTTATTGGTAATGATCGTCATCGGATTCTCCATCGGCGTTTTTGTTTCAAAAAAATATGAAATGGTATACGGCGACGATCCCCGGGTAGTCGTCATCGATGAAGCCGTAGGGATGTGGATTACAATGCTGTTTGTACCGATCACCTGGCTCAATCTTGGAGCAGGATTTTTATTATTCAGAATATTCGATATCATAAAACCTCCCCCTGCCCGGCAGTTCGAAGCAATTCCAAACGGATGGGGAATTATGCTCGATGATGTTGCAGCAGGGATCTATGCTGGAATTCTGTTATTTCTCATAACAATGATCTGGTAAATACTATGTCTTTGTCCGACCGCGATTTAATTACAAGAAGTCTAATTGCAAGTGCCGAACTAAAGAAAAAAATGATCGACGCGTGTAGTGATGATATAGTAAAGTCTGCGGAGTTGATAGCTTCATGTTTTTCGAAGGGCAACAAACTGCTGCTTTGCGGAAACGGGGGCAGCGCTGCAGATGCACAACATATCGCCGCTGAATTTGTTATACGGCTCAGCCGGGAAAAAATACGTCCGGCCCTCCCGGCTATTGCTCTGACAACCGATACCTCATATCTCACAGCCGGTGCGAACGATCTCGGATACGAAAACGTTTTTTCCCGCGCCGTCGAAGCGCTCGGGAGAGAAAACGATATTCTGATCGCCATCAGCACAAGCGGCAATTCGCCGAACATTATTAATGCAGTTCAACTTGCGAATGATCGGAAACTCCTTACACTCGGTTTACTCGGCGCTCACGGCGGTAAGATACTTTCACTGTGTAATCATTCCGTTGTTGTACCGTCAGACGACACACAGCGAATTCAGGAAGGGCAGATCACTGCTGCACATATCATCTGCCAGCTTGTAGAAGAGAAACTGTTTGGATAATAACGAGCGGTAAATATTTACTGCAGCGTGAAATGAAATGTGATAAAACAATCCTGTTCAACCTGTGGTTGTGTTCTGCTGAGCGGTTCAAATCGCCAATATCGCACAGCCGCCTGTGCGGTTTCTTCGAGCCGTGGGTTACCGCGCTGCACGGGATGTACTGACTTTATTGTACCGTCCGGAAATACTGTCGCCCGTAACCGGATAACCGCTTCGACGTTTACTCCCGGCGGATACTCGGGAAGGGTGCCGCTTACTTTTTTTCTTGTAACATCGCCTACCCACTCAAGTGCATACGATATATCACTGTCCGTTTCCCGTCTGTCGGGTGATGTCCCGGCTGCAACACGTGAATCGTCCCGTACATCCTCCGGCATCGGAAATTGGAACCTTTCACGTTCTCCGAGAATAGCGCCGGCATCCCGTTCCCGGTGGACACGCATCTCCTCTTCCGTCTGCTCACTATCATCCGCTATCCGTTGTGCCACATCCACACGATCTCGTTCAGGCAGTCGAATTATATCATCGTCCTGTTGCAATTCCCTGCGTTCCGGCAAATCGACCGGCCGTTGAACCGCGGGCGCTTCACGGCGTTCAGCGACGACCGGCTGCCTTTCGGCGCGCGTTACCTCGGGCGGCTGCTGTGCACGGGCCGGTTGCTGCTGCGCCATAGTTCCCCACGACACCTCCACAAATTCGGGCAATTCTGCATCCAACGATACACGCATTATCGCGAACAACACTATAAGAATGCCGTGAATCACTATAGTTCCGATCCACCCATTTAATTTATCTTTCTCCACAGAAAACCTCCTATCGTCTCAAAGGTTCGGTTGCAATATTAAACCGGGTCGCCCCGACCGCTTTGGCGATGTCGATAACTTCTATTGTATTTTGTAAACTCACCGTGCGGTCTGCCTGTATTATAACAACATTATCGGGGTCGCGTTCCATCACCGGAAGCATTCGCGCTCCCAGATCACCGATTGATATCTGCTCGTTATTGAAAAATATATCGCCGGCCTCGGTTACCGTTATGATCACCTGGCGTTCCGTCTGCGGCTCTCCTGTTTCTGCATGCGGGAGTTGTACCTTAATTCCCGGCTGAATAACAAACGACGAAGAGAGCAGGAAAAATATCAGAAGTAAGAACACAATGTCGGTCAGCGATGCATAACTGAACATTGCAAGTAATTTATTTTCAGTTTTGAACTTCATCACGATCCCTCTTTTTCTTTAAAATAATCCTCTTCATATACCGTTCTCGACGCTTGTCGTTGACCGCGCTGTTGCTCTCCACTCCGGCGCCGGTCGCCTCCGCCTTTTAATATTTCAAGAAACTCGGTTGAAGTCATCTCAAGTTCATGAACAAACCGGGCAACACGGGTAACGAAATAATTATAAAAACCATACGCAATAATACCGACCGATAGGCCGAATGCCGTTGTCAGCAATGCCTGCCATATACCGCCGGCAAGATCGGAAGGATTTACATTTCCACCCAGACTTTCAATCCGCATAAAAGCAAGAATCATCCCGGTCACCGTTCCGAGAAAACCGATTAGAGGAGCGATGCCCGCAACGGTTGCGAGAATGTTGAGGCGCTTCTCAAGATTATATATTTCTATCTTGCCCTGATTCTCAATTGCTTCACGCACCTTATCCCACCCCTCTTCGTACTTTGAGATGGCTTTTTTCAATATGTGTGCAAGCGGTGATTCTTTTTGAGAACAAAAACTTCTGACGCCTTCCACATCTCCCCGGTGTAAAATGCTTTTAATTTTGAGCATAAATTGTCCCACATCCATACGAGCACGGCGCAAAACAAGAAAGCGCTCAATAATAATAAAAACCGCAATTAAAGAACAAATAAAAATCGGCAGCATCAACCAACCGCCGCGTGCAACTATCGAAAGATAATCCATAATAACTCCTTTAAATATTATTCCCAGCTTTAGTAAACATTAATTATCAATTCGAACAACCACCCAACCTGCCTCAAGTACAAGCTGGAAATTTTCTGCGGCTCTTTCCGCTTCTTCTATTGTCTGATAGCGTCCTATTTGAACACGGTACCATGTCGTTCCGTTTACCGTACCCTGTGATACGAACGCATCTTTTCCCACATCTCTTAATTGTTGAGCTTGCCGATCGGCATTTTGCCTGCTTCTCCATGATGACACCTGCACGGAATATTGACCTGTACCGGAGGGCCGGATTTCCCGTGGAGTCTCGCGTTCGGGTTCCGGCTCACGAGCCGGGCGAGTCGCCGGTTCCTGACGCGGTGGATCTTCCGGTTCGGGTTCTCTTATTTCCGGCGCCGGCGTTAATGTCGGTTCTCGCGGTTCCGGGACCGGTTCGACGACTTCATCTTCGAGCGGAGGTAATGCAACCGTTACCCGTGTATCGCCTGTTCCCCACAGATTAACAACACCGAACTGGTTCAACATCACCGCGCCGAGAATAAGCAATATCACAATCGTCGCGATTATTAGGATTTTATCCGTGTTCCCCCCTCCTCTGCCGCTTCCATGGAATCGCGCCTTACGGGGCTTCTTCTCATAGTTCTGATTCTCATCCGAAAACTCTTCTTCATCTTTTAAATTGAGATCGGGCATTATTATTCCCTCCAGTTATTGAATGATTTTAAAATGATATCTGTATACCGCCTTCAATGTAAAACGGTCTCGCCGGATATGTATAGTACCTTTCATACGATTGATCCAATATATTATCAAGTTTTATGTACATACCCATAATATTATGAAATTGATATTGAAGGTCAAGACTGAGATTGACTAATGTGCGATGAGATTCCGGACTGCTGCCAAGATACGAAGCACGGCGTGCAGAGAGATACTCGAATCCTGCAGTCGCTCTCAAACCAAACGGGAAATCGCGAGTATACATCGCGGCAATTTCAACCGGGGCAATATACGGGACCGTTTTGTCAAAGAAATCATTTTTCGAGTAATTAAGAGTCGTTTGCGTTGTAATAATATCGCGGTCGCTTATCGCATAACGGATATCGGCATTAACAGAGAACAACGTTGATGTTCCCAAATATGTTATCGGGTTTGTGCCGTAATGATCTGTTAAATGAAATCCCGGATACGCATCTATTTCACGATACTGCGCGAAGGCATTCACCGTTAATCGCCGGTGAGGTGTGTACTCGGTTCCCGCAGTTACATTAATTTTCTCATCCGTTGGCACTATAGCAAATTCATGTGTGACCGGAGGAAACGTAAAAACCACATCACCCCAAGATATATACGGATGAGACGTTTGCAGCGAATACAATGAGCGATGAATAATCTCCGGTGCAAAACGACCGTAAAGTGTTAAAGTTCTCCCCGGCATAACGCGCATTTCAACAAATGGCTTTACCGATGTTTCAGAATCGGAATGCGTGTCATTGAAAGAATAATAGCTGCCGCCCAACTCTATCGATAAAAAATTGCTCAATACCGGGAATAATGCTTTCACTGAACCCTTGAAGAAACGAGGGTCGTTGATTGATCTATCAATCTCAAAATCGAGATTATTAGCTATATAGTTGATATCGGATCGAAATCGCACCGGACCAATATACCCGAGTGTGGATAAACGTAGTTGTAATTCATCATCATTTAATTGCGGAACAGGACCTCGTTCGTCTTCGATAGTCGATCCCCTCCAGGCGAATGATAAATCATAATCAAACGGCGCATCCGGTCCCGATTGAAAACCGATTTCAGATAAATTGGATCGGAAGGTTCGGTCCCGTAAATCCGTTCCACCGGGGATCATTGGAAATCCATTAACGGGTTGTGAGGTATCGGCTACCATCGAGGTGAATAATCCGTATTTAAATCCCTCAAAACCGATTGCGAGATACGGACGTCCGCCGCGGAAAAACGCCGGTGCATTCTGAGGAATGCGGTAGCCAAACTGGAAGGATCCGTCGACGTCGTATCCCTTCGCAAATGGTTCATATCCTTCGGTATTCATATAAGATAAACGTCCCGAGACATCCCAGGCAGCGGTTCTTAAATTTGTCCATCCGGAGAACACCGGTGTATTGAATAGACCGAATCCGATCCTTACCTGACCGTGTTGCATAGAAGGGATATCGGTAAATTCACCGAAGGATTTTGTCGGAACATCTATCGGCGAGGTATCGATGCCGCGGTCTACACCGGTCATCGTTTCGGATACTTCTGCTATGTAAACATTTTGCTCGCTGAATTTCGGTTTCTGGACATAAGGTAATCTGAAAACCGCCCGTCCGGTAATTATATATTCGGGCAATTCAAATTCGGGTAAGCGTTCGCGCTGCGGTTCTTCCCGTTCGATTCTATCTGTCGCCGGAACTTGTGGTTCTCTCGGCGGCGGCACCGGACGCTCCTGTTCCTGTGCCGGGGCATCATTAGATACCAATAGTATAAAAACTGTGAATATTACAAAAATCATTCTCATGAACTTCCAAGCCTCCGCAATTTCGTCTCTGCTTCACGTGCAAATTCGGTTTCCTGGTGTTGTTGAATAAGCGTTTGATATGCTTCGCGGGCACGTGCGGTTTGGTTTGTCGCTTCGTATGCTTCACCCAAACCGAGGTATGAACGAGCTACCCATTCCGTGGCGCCCGGAAATACATAACGCACGCGTAATAGCTGAGTGATCGCATCCTGATAATTACCGCGTTGTAACTCATACCTTCCAATCAGATATTGAGCTTCTGCGCCGACATCATCCGAGCGCGCCGATACGACGGTGCGCAGCATTTGTATAGCTTCGGCAACGGCCCCCTCCTGCTGCAAAATTCGGGCAATACCGGTAGTGCCGAGATATGCAAATCGTGAATCGGGATGTTCATTCCTAACTTTCTCAAATTGCATCCGTGCATCTTCGTTTCTGTTCATCCCTTTAAGAGCCATTCCTTTTTTATACGCGCCTTCAATAGCCGGATCCGAGGCGCCGTAGTTACGCTCAAGCCGATCGAATGCCGCTATCGCTTCATTATATGCCCCCCGACTCAAGTGAACGCTGCCGATCTCGAACAACGCCTTCGGAGCAACGGAACTATTCGCAAAATTATTTATCACGGTATTGAATGCCTGCAGCGCCTCATTATTGTTTACGAGCATCAGATTAGCGCGACCGATCCAGTAGTGTGCATCCGGCACGAGCTCGCTGTTGGAATACCGGTTTATAAAATTCCGCCACTCCGTGATCGCATCGCGAAATTCCTGTTGACTGAAATAGAGGTCTCCCTTTTTGAACATCAGCCGGTCTGCCATCTCACTACCCGGATTCTGACGCAGGAAATCGTCGATCACATTGATAGCACCCTGCATATTGTTTTGCATTGTGTATGAATATTGAATTCCGGTAATAGCATCGGGAACGTATTGACTGCGCGGATGACGTTCAAGTACCTGTCTGTATGCCCGTATTGCTTCGTCGTATTGACCTTTGTTGTAATATGCATCGCCGATACTGTAATGCGCCCTCGGCACGATGACTCTTCCGGGAAACAGGTCGATCGTTCTCCGTAATTCTTCGATCGCGCGATCATAATCCTGCGCCTGGAAAAAAGTCCATCCGATCGCATATTGTGCTTCGGGAGCTAAGTCGGAATTGGGTTTATTTTCCACAAGTCTGCGGAATTCATTTCGCGCTTCCTGTCGATTTCCCGAACGGTACAACGCCTGTCCGAGTTGAAATTGAGCATAATCGATTTCCTGTGTATCGGGATGGTTTTGAACAACGCTTCTATAATTGGATACGGCTTCGACATATCTACCGAGGGCCATGTAGCTGTCGGCAAGCCGCAGACGCACATCAACGATATACTCAGACCGCGGGTACCGTCGTACAAACTCATCGAACGCCGCAGCAGCTTCATTAAATCTTTGGGCACGTAAATTCGCCCAACCTAATCCGTACAATCCCTCACGGTACCGTGGATGTTGGGTGCCGGCCGCGGTTACCTGCTGATATCTCGAAACCGCTTCACGGTAATTTTCAAGCTGATAATGCGATTCACCTAACCAGAAATTGGCATCAATGGCTCTCGCATGATTCGGGAATGCCTGAAGGAATGGATCGAATTTTTCGACCGCTTGCCGGAACTGTTGTTGCCGGTAGAGCGTCCACGCTTCCTGATACATCGCTTCACTTTTGAGTTCATCCGTTATGCCCGACATCACGGCTATCGATGCAAACGCAGTACGTGCGGATTGATAATCGCCCAAAGCAATATACGATTCACCGAGCATACGCGTTGCCTGCGGCAGTATGCTGCTTTCACTATACCTCGTCGAGACTATCTCGAATGCGTTCTTAGCTTCTTCGTAATCTTTGTCCTCATAATAAATCATGCCCAATTCATACTTCGCTTCTGCAGCATACCGGGAATCCGGAAATCGAGCAGCGGTTTGCTGCAGTATTTCCCGCGCACGATCGCGCCTGTTTGAATATTTCAAGGTCAGACCGTAGCGCAGCGACGCAGCTTTTGCTATGTCGTCATCACCCCGGATAAGTGGTTCGAATGCTTCCGCCGCTTTTGCATAATCCCTCAGTTCAACAAATGTCCATCCCAGCGCATACCGAACCTCACGGGCAAGCCAGTGGTTTCCGTAGCTGGTGAGAAATGATTCGTAAACAGCACGGGCTTCATCGTAATTTCCGAGTTTGTAGTAAGATTCACCGATAAGGTATTCCGCTTCCGCTCGCTTTTGATCGTCGGTAATCTTTTCAAGTGAATCTTTTAACCAATTAATAGATTGATTGTAATCCTGAATGTTGAAATAATTTTCTCCAACCCGAACAAATGCGGCGGAATATAACGGGCTGTCGGGAAATTCTCTCAATAATCTTTGATATGATTCAATCGCAAGTGCATGCCTGTTTCGTCGTTCATTCACCCATCCCATCGAGTAAAGCGCATAGTCCCGTAAACGGCTTTGCGGAAAATGTTCATAAGTCATTTGATAAAAGCGAAGCGCATTATCGTAGTCCTCGGTTTTTAAATATGATTCACCGATCCAATATGCAGCTTCTCCTGCCAGGTCTTCTGATGGTTCGGATTCAAGGACGGTCCGGAATGCACTAATCGCAACGCGGTAACGGTCATCACGGAATGCTATTTCACCAAGCCGGAAATAGGCATCGGCAAGATATGGACTATTTGGATAATCTCTTATAAATTGGGAATATTGTCGTTCTGCTTCGCTGTAGTTCTCGAGAAAAAATAACGACTCGATAGAAAGATATCGTGCATTCATCACCTTGGCACTGTTCGGGTAATTCCGCACAAATTTTCTGAACTCGTCATGCGCCATTCGATACATTCTATCCCTGAACAAACCTACCGCAAATGCATAATCCTGCTCTTCTTCAATTGAACGCCTATCGGTTTGTGCTAATACAGGAATGAGAAATATCAGACAGAGTAGAAGGGATAGAACAGCCCTCCATTGCATATTACGCTCCTTCGTCAGTACTTAAAGTTTTTTCTTAGACGGATAATATAACCTGTTTAAATTTAATACGAGAATTTTTATAAATCAAGAGAAATTAAGATTTTTCCCCGATAAAAATTAACATCATAAACGTATAACAAACAGGTGAACTCTTTTGTGACGTGATACAGCCGGGAAATGTTCCATCCTGCAACTTTTTAATTTCAGACTTCGATAATTTCTTTGAAAACATGAAAATATTAGATTTTTGCCTAAGTATAAACGAATAAAGGGGTTACATCAATTTGATTATTTTTTTTCTCAAGGAACTTGCATACCTGTATATGAGTTAATAAAATGTGGAAAAATTTTTTAAAAAACTCTTGACTCCTATTTAAAAAATATATATACTCAAAGTCCTATGTCTAACATTGTTATCGGAAAGTAAAAATAAAAAAATCCTCAAAAATGAACCAAAAACACAATTTAGTAATTCCCGACGATCATAATTACTCATTGATAACATAACCGGAGGGCTTTTCTTATGGGGAACACCAAAAATACCACCCGCACCGTATCGGATAGGACCGATCAGAGCACTGTCGACCGTCTCGAGAGTAACCGTAAAGGGGTTGGCTTAACCATCCAACGGTATTTTACAAAAAAAGGAAAACATCCTTTTGACGAGATGGAATGGGAGTATCGAACCGCCTCAATTACAAACGAGCGCAGTGAAATCATATTCGAACAAAAGGATGTAGAGGTTCCAAAGTCATGGTCGATGACTGCAACCAATGTCGTTGTTTCAAAATATTTCCACGGTCAACTCGGGACGCCGGAACGTGAAACAAGTGTTCGTCAGCTCGTCGATCGCGTTGCTCGTACCATTACTGAATGGGGTAAGCAGGGCGATTACTTTAATACCGATGAAGATGCGGAAGCATTCTACCATGAATTATGTTATTTGTTGGTTCATCAGCACTATTCATTTAACAGCCCGGTCTGGTTTAACTGCGGGATCGAAGAGAAACCGCAATGTTCTGCCTGCTTCATCAACTCGGTAGACGATACAATGGAATCTATCCTTGAGCTTGCCCGCACGGAAGGCCGGTTATTTAAATGGGGGTCGGGAACCGGATCGAATCTATCTACGCTTCGGTCTTCAAAAGAAAAACTCTCAGGCGGCGGCACCGCATCGGGTCCCGTTTCGTTTATGAAAGGTTATGATGCATTCGCCGGTGTTATAAAATCGGGTGGTAAAACACGACGCGCTGCAAAGATGGTTATATTAAACGCCGATCATCCTGACATCAGGGATTTTATAAACTGCAAAGCCGATGAAGAAAAAAAAGCATGGGCGTTGATCGAATCCGGGTACGACCCGGGGTTTAATGTTCCCGGCGGCGCGTATGATTCCGTTGCCTATCAAAATGCAAATCACTCGGTACGGGTAACCGACGATTTTATGCGCGCAATTCTCGAAGATAAAGAGTGGACAACGAAAACCGTTCGGAACGGCAAACCGGTCGATACCTATAGAGCACGCGATCTTATGAACGAAATTGTAGAGTCTGCATGGATTTGCGGCGACCCGGGGATGCAGTTCCATACAACCGTTAATAACTGGCATACCTGCCCGAATACCGCACCGATTAACGCATCGAATCCGTGCAGTGAATATATGTTCCTTGATAATTCGTCCTGCAATCTCGGCTCGCTCAATCTTATGAAGTTTCGCCGGCAGGACGGCGAATTCGATATCGAACGATTTAAAAAAGCGGTAGATATTGTTATCACCGCAATGGAAATCATCGTCGGTAATGCCAGCTACCCCACCGAGAAAATCGAAAAGAACTCACACGACTATCGCCCGCTCGGACTCGGCTACGCAAATCTCGGCGCACTTTTAATGGCCCGTGGTCTCCCCTATGACAGCGATGAAGG
>PWTU01000422.1 GCA_003562775.1 Ignavibacteriales bacterium | reverse complement strand
TAGTACTTCTCCTCTTTACCATAGGCCTTGAACTTTCAATAGAACGGCTTTTACAAATCGGAAAGGTCCTGCTCATTACCGGCAGTGTCCAGGTTGGTCTCACACTCGTAATTTTTATGGCCCTGCTGCACTTAACGGGAATGTCAATCACTCAGAGTCTTTTTCTCGGGATGCTTGGTGCAGGATCAAGCACGGCGGTTGTGCTCAAGTACCTGTCTGATAACAAAGAAGTTGATTCGCAGCACGGACGGCTTGCCACCGGGGTTACGCTCTTCCAGGATCTGGCGGGTGTTCCGATGATGCTCCTCATCCCGGTGCTTGCAGCTACCGGGGATGACGTCACTTCCGGTTATATCATACGGACAATCGGAATTTCATTCGGCAGTGTCGTTGTTATTTACCTCACGGCACGGTATCTAATGCCGAAGATAGTCTATTATCTCGCAGCGGCACGTATTCGGGAGGGCTTCACAATCGGAATAATGCTGCTTCTATTTGGAACTGCATACCTTACCAATATTGCCGGTGTATCACTTGCACTCGGAGCATTTATAACGGGCATTATTCTGTCGGAATCGGAATTCAACCGTCAGGTTTTTGCCGACGCAATTCCTCTCAGGGATATATTCAACAGTCTATTCTTTATATCGATCGGCCTTCTGCTTGATCTCGACATTGTATTTGAAAACATCGGTCTATTTATTCTCATTATATTAGCTATTATCATTATAAAAAGCGTCGTAATCATCGTTCCACTTCTTGCTTTCAGGTATCCGTTCAGAACGGCGCTCACCGCCGGATTACTGCTCGGACAGATCGGTGAATTTTCATTTGTAATTGCATTGGTTGGGTTGGATTACGGAATTATAAACCCCGGAATATACAACTCTTTTCTTGCTGCATCCATTTTTACACTGGTACTTGTACCGGCACTTGCGTATTTCATCCCTCTCGTTCTCGACAAATTCAGCGGTCCTTTCCGGGAAACGGATGCCGAATATACCGGTCCGATCAATACTTTGATAAAGCACCACGTAATCATAGTCGGGTACGGGTTGAACGGACAAAATCTTGCACGCGTATTAAAGGACACGGGTATACCATATATTATTATAGATATGAATCCCGAAACGGTAAACAAACTCCGTCAGAAAGGTGAGTTGGTTATTTTCGGAGACGTTGCAAAACCGGAAATTTTAGATCAGGCAAGCATCACAACGGCGCAGTGTATTGTATTTGCGATGGCGGACATACATGCAACAAGACTGGGACTCATTCTCGCAAAGAAAAACAATCCCTCTATTTTTGCCGTGGTACGATTGCGTGAACTCGACGACGTCGACGACTTCATTACACTTGGCGCCGATGAAATTATTCCCGAAGAGTTCGAAACGTCGCTCCAAATTTTCAGCAAAGTGCTCGAAACATATCACATCCCGCTCAACATAATAATGAAGCAAGTTGCAATTGTACGAAATGAAGCGTATCAATTATTACGAAAAGAAGGAACGCTCGAGCGGCAATTTTCGCGCCTGAACGAGATCCTTGCCGCAGGTATAACCGAAACATATTTCGTCGTGGATGATAATCCGCACATCGGCGAGACAATAGGTGAGTTGAATATTCGCGCCAACACCGGCGCAACCATAATCGCCATCGTACGAAACGGAAAAGCAATACCGAATCCCTCGCCGAATGAAAAAATAAAAGGACACGACACGCTGGTGCTTGTCGGCGATCATAAATCGGTGGACGATGCTATACAATTTTTAAATAAAGAGAAACAATTAACTCAAGAAGGTGAATAGTGAGCGAATATCCGATAATCAGGGACGTGGTAATTATTCTTCTTGTATCCGTTCCGATCGTTTATTTGTTTAATAAATTTAAAATCCCCAGCATAGCGGGTTTTTTGATCGCCGGCATCCTCATCGGGCCGTTCGGGTTCAGGTTAATTACCGATTTAGAACGTATAGAAATCCTCGCTGAGATCGGGGTGGTGTTGCTGCTTTTTGCAATCGGTCTTGAAATCTCTCTGCAGCGTTTAATCCAGATGAAACGCCTGCTGATCATCGCCGGAGGATTGCAGGTAGGGCTTACGATACTGGTTTCCGGTTTATTTTTCTATTTTATCGGGATACCACTTAATCAAAGCATATTCTTCGGAATGCTCCTTAGCTTATCAAGCACCGCAATCGTGCTCAAACTTCTCGATGAAAAAAAGGAAACCGAAGCGCCACACGGCAGAATTGCAGTCGGTATGCTTATCTTTCAGGACATTGCAATCGTCCCGATGATCCTGTTTGTTCCGCTTCTCGGCATTGCCGACGATGTAAGTATAGAGATGATCGGGTTGCAGATTTTTGTCTCTCTGATTGCAGTCGTTTTAATTATATTACTTGCACGTTATTTCATTCCGAAAATTATTTACTATATGGACCGGCTGCGTATCCGGGAAGTCTTCACCATCGGAACTCTATTATTGATATTAGGAACGGCTTATCTTACCGAATCAATGGGGCTATCATTCGCACTCGGCGCATTCCTGGCGGGCTTAATGATATCCGAATCGGAATACAGCCATCAGGTATTTGCAGATATTATTCCGCTGAAAGACGCATTTATCAGCGTCTTCTTTGTCTCTATCGGATTGTTGCTCAATGTGCAACTGATGCTTAATGTACCGATCGAAATCATTTCATTGATTGCCGGCATTGTCGTTATTAAATGCGGCATAGTAGTAGCAGTCATCCGTTTGATGAAATTCCCTATTCGTACTGCACTCATAGCCGGATTAAGTCTGGCGCAGATCGGGGAGTTCTCATTCGTTCTTGCGTCGGTAGGACTCGCAAACAACGTACTTTCGACGGAATACTATCACGCATTTCTTGCATCATCTATATTCACAATGATGGTAACGCCGTTGCTAATGTATATAGCTCCGACAATCGCGGCGAAAGCAAGCAAACTACAATTCTCAACCGCTGCAACACGGAGCGACACAACCGATAAGAAATTAAAGCATCATGTGGTTATCGTCGGATACGGATTGAACGGTCAGAACGTAGCGAGGGTTCTCAGAGAAACAGGCATACCGTATGTTATCATTGAACTTAACCCCGAGATGGTGAACCGGCTTATCGGGAAAAAAGAAAATGTAATTTTTGGCGACGTAACAAGACGTGACACGCTCGAATTGGCGCACATAAAAAACGCCCGGTGCATTGTGTTCGCGATTTCCGATCCGGGAGCAATCGCAATGGGAGTACGGCTTGTCAACCACCTCAATCCGGACATTTTTACGATTGTCCGCGCACGGGATACACGGAACATCGAGGAATTAAAGCAACTCGGCGCCAACGTCGTTATCCCCGAAGAATTTGAAACATCATTGCAGATTTTCGGCAAAGTCCTTGAGAATTATCACATTCCGGTGAATATCATCATGCAGCAAATGGCTATTTTACGAAGCGAATCGTATCAGTTGATGGTTAAGGAAGGTTCGGGAATAAGTTCACTTACACATATTGACGAGATTCTTGCCGCCGGTATAACGGAGAAATATTATGTAGAAAAAGACAACCCGCACATCGGACACAAACTCAGCGAACTAAACCTCCGCGCCCGCACGGATGCAACCATTATCGCCATCGTACGGAACGGCAAAACCATCACAAGCCCGTCGCCTTCGGAAGTAATCAATGCGCATGATACCTACGTGCTTGTCGGTGATCATAAATCGGTTGATAGAGCGATTCAGGTGCTGAACGGCGAGGGGTGAATATCGAGGGAGAATTTGTCTGTTATCTTGTGAGTTATTACAGTTCAAAAAAAACCACGGCGGGTTTACCACAGAGACATAGAGAACACAGAGAATTTTAAATGATTTATAATGGAATTTCAAGTTCCATGTTCTCTATGTCTCCGTGGTATTTATCCTTGGTCGTGTCTGCCCGCTGGTCTATTTGCTGCATTAGATATTCCGAATATATAAAAAAGGCCATTTTTATATATTGGCAAAATACACTCTGTAAGCTTTATATTCATTCATAAATTTATTTATTCATTTGCAAAAATAAGAAATTAGCTTATATTCAATTTGAAGAACACCATATTTCCGGACAAAATTAGCTGATTTTACCGGCTTTAAAATTGGCGCAATTATTGCGGATATCCATTTAAAGAAGGACTAATGAGCAAGTAGCGAACTATTATGCACGAAATGTCTGTTGCACAAAATATAATCGACATCGTATTGCAGCATATGCCGGAAGAGAATTCGCATCCGGTGCAGACGGTCACCATAAAAATCGGGAAAATGGCGGGATTAGTGCCCGAGTCCCTCGAATTCGGTTTTCAGGTACTTACCGCCGAAACGCCGGGAATGGAAAAAGCCGTCCTGCAAATGGAATTTACACCGCTCGTTATTCACTGCGATCAATGTCAAAAGAATTTTGAGATCGACGATCCGTTTTTTATTTGTCCGGAATGTAATAGTGCAAATGTAAAGATACTATCGGGGACCGAATTACAGGTAACCGAAATTGAACTCGATGATTCACCAAAGGAGAAACCATGAGTATTATCACTATCGAACGAAAAGTTCTCGAGAAAAACGATCAGATCGCACAGAAAAACCGCGACGATTTTGATGTAAACAAAGTTTTTACCATCAATGTGGTCAGTTCTCCCGGCTCGGGAAAAACAAGCATCCTCGAGCGCACCATCGAACGGTTAAAGGGAAAGCTGATCATCTCCGTCATCGAAGGCGACGTGCAAACTGACAACGATGCACGACGAATATCCGCTCTCGATGTACCGGCGGTACAGATCGTGACACACGGCGGATGCCATCTCGAAGCCCGTCTCGTCCGTGATGCAATGGAAAATATAGATTTGCAAAAAACTCAATTACTCGTTATTGAGAACGTCGGTAATCTCGTATGCCCGGCAAATTACGATCTCGGAGAAGCGCATAAAGTCGTGGTCGTCAGCACAACCGAAGGAGACGACAAACCGGTTAAATATCCGAATATGTTCAGGAACTCATCGGTTCTTATCATAAACAAAATCGATCTCGTTCCGTATTTGAATTGCAGTGTCGATGAATTAAAAAAGAATGCACTGCAAATTAATCCGTCACTCAAAATATTTGAGACCTCGTGTACAACGGGCGAGGGAATCGATGAGTGGTGCGCATGGCTGGAATCACAGACCATCAAATAAATTTGAAAGCCGGAAATCATAAATGCAAGCAAGGAAGATCAGAGTACGAGGCATAGTACAGGGGGTTGGATTTCGGCCGTTCGTTTACCGGTTAGCGCAGCAGTACGGACTAAAGGGATCAGTCAGCAACAACGCACACGGCGTCGATATCGAGATCGAAGGGAACGGAGCGGCCATTCAATCATTCATTCAATCAATCAACCAATCCCCTCCTCCTCTCGCAATGATCGATTCCGTTGAGACACAAACGACGGCGAAAAAAGGATTCACCGGGTTTGTGATAAATCGCAGCAACGGCAGCGACGATCGTTTCACCCTCATCTCCCCCGACGTAGCGGTGTGCAACGATTGCCTGCACGAATTATTCGATCCGGATGACCGGCGCTATCGCTACCCGTTTATCAATTGCACCAATTGCGGACCGCGATTTACGATCATAAAGGATATACCATACGATCGACCGAACACCACGATGTCGGTTTTCCCGATGTGTCCCGATTGCGAGCGTGAATATAACGATCCCGGAGACAGACGGTTTCACGCACAGCCAAACGCATGCCCCGTATGCGGACCGAAGATAACCCTACAGGATAACAATCAAATACCGGTCGAAACGGATGACGGCATCCGGCAAACTATCGAATTACTGAAAACCGGAAAGATAGTAGCCATAAAAGGACTGGGCGGATATCACCTCGCCTGCGACGCGACAAATCAAAATGCCGTTGCAACACTGCGTGAACGTAAGAGACGAATAGAAAAGCCATTTGCGGTTATGATACCCGATATCTCGTGGCTCGACCGGATATGTTCACCAACCGAACAGGAACGATCCTTCATCCAATCAATCAATCGTCCAATCGTTCTTATCCGGAGAAAAGAAAACTCACCGGTCAGCAAAAACGTTGCACCCGTCAACAATTATACCGGCGTGATGCTCCCGTACACACCGCTTCATCACTTACTGCTTCGCGATGCTGCGCTGCCGTTAGTGATGACGAGCGCCAACATCACCGAAGAACCGATAGCGTACAAAGACCGGGATGCATTCGAACGCCTGACAACGATTGCGGATTATTTCCTCGTTCATAACCGGGAAATACACATGCGATGCGACGACAGCGTGGGAGCGGTACTGAATAACCGGCAAACAATGCTTCGCCGTTCACGCGGCTACGTTCCCTACCCGGTAAAATTAAACGTTCATACAAAACAACCGGTTCTTGCCGCAGGCGGTCACCTTAAAAATACGTTCTGTTTTTTGAAAAATGATTTTGC
>PWTU01000314.1 GCA_003562775.1 Ignavibacteriales bacterium | reverse complement strand
TTTGCCTTATAATATCATCGGAAAGTGTAAGATTTCTAAATTGATTTATTCTTCCACGCAATTCTCTCTCCTCGAAACCGATAACAAATCTATCTCGCGCCGTAACAATTCCATTTATGTTGGACGTGAAGATTTCGTCAATTCTGTTCCATGATAAAAATCGTTTAATATGCTTTGTTTTTCTCGGAATAAAAAAATACCATGGCGACTCGGGTTCAATCTTGCGATATTTGGTTTTCTTGAATTTATTTTTTTCAAGCCATTTGTATTTTTTATCTCTTAACCCAAACAAATCGGCATGGAATACTTGTGAATTTTTGGTTTGTTTATTTCTGATGAAAAGAGCTATCGCTACGCCCTGCCGGATATCAAAAACATTCTCATCTTTACCGCCTTCAGGAGTAGTTTCTTTCTTTAAGCTGTTGCCGTGAAGATCAAGAATATATATCTCGTCAAAGGTTTTCATCAAGCTCTGACGCATGCCGCGGAATGTCGGGTTATCCAGATAGCTGTGATTCGTAATCATACCCACAATCCCGTGCCCCGATTTTTGGATTTTCCATTGTGCGAATCGCAAAAACTTAACATAATCATCCTGCAACCACTTTGGATTTTTCTCTCCAAGCGGTTCATCGTCCACTTTGTAGTAGCTTTGCATTCCGTCATAATCTTCTTTTAACAAACGCTCTGTCCACTCGTTGATGTTTGAGGATATCCCGCTGTACGGCGGATTTCCGGTAACCACAAGTACCGGTTGTTCTTTTTTCACCTTTCCGGCTAAACGGCTTTCCTCGCTCAACGAACTGACACCGGGAATATGGATCTGTTGAATTTCCTCCATCTCAAGTGTATTAGTCAGATAGAGCTTAAAACGTTCGTCATCCGATAATTTATAATTGAGTTCGTCTAATATGAATCCCATTTTTAAATGACCGATAGCATACGGCGCCATCATCAATTCGAAGGCAAAAAAGTTGACAAGTATATGCTTCTTTATCCATCCATGCAACCCGCCCTCGCCGTATTTCTCTTTGTATTCTTCTGCCGCTATTCGAATTGCTTCGGCGGGGAATGTAAGCGTACCACCTGCAGGGTCGAGCAGTTTTACATTCTCATCGGCAAGACCGTCCGCTAAACCGAAATGGGATTTCAAAATCGAATGAATAGCCCGTATGATATATATAACAACCGGTTCAATTGTGTAGTATACACCGCGCCGCTCACGTATTTCGGGATCGTAGTTCGCCAAAAATGTCTCATAGAAATGGATAATAGGATCGCGACCCTTACCCTCCCGGTAATATGCTTCCAATAGCTCCTGCGTATTCGTTACCGAAAGAATTTCGGCAATATCGTCGACGATCCATTCTATTTGTTTCGGCGGTTCCTCAAGGGAAATATAACGAAAGATATCCCGAAGGATCCCGATCGTGTTGGGAATATTATTGAATGCCGTCTCACGTGTGAATGTTCCCTGTGTTCTCGTCCGCGCCGCAAACATGCCGTATGTAATTGTCTGTGAATACAGATCGGCAAACTGTTGTTTGGTCAGATTCGTGAGGAGGTAATCGGAGAACGCTTTGTAAAAACCCGAAAGTTTTGTCGTGTTGTCTTTATCTTCAAGCAGCAGCTCCTTTACGATTACATCCATAAATCGTGTACGCTTTGCAAGCTCAACGGCAAGCGATTGTGCGTTTAGTTTTTTCGAAAACGAAAAGGAGAGAAATTGATCGAGCAGTGTATTAAATTCATCCGCTTTCTCAACCGGTGGGGGTGTTCTGAGCTTTTTGCTAATAAACGACCGGGCTATCTGCACGTAGTTTATGAGTTTACCGTCGCGGTACAGCCGGAACTCATAGAAATTCGTGAGGAGTACATTAGGAAACGTTGCTAAATACCGCTGCAACTGTTCGGTATCTTCCACATCACGAAGATCTGTGCCGGGTTTCTTCGCTTCGATGTAACCGATTATCTTCTGCTTTCCATCCCAAATACGGAAGTCCGGATTACCGCCCTCGGTTTTCTTTGGAAGGGTGGTGACGTGAACACTTTTTAATTTATTCTCCGATGCATAAGCATTGATTAGATCGCTGAGTGCGTAGTAAAAGCTTTCTTCCCGTGCATCGCCGTGCTGCTCGGTATCAAAGATGTTCCTGATGTATTGTTTGAGCATACTGCTGTATAGTTTGCTTGATGTGATATGTGTGTGAATATATTAAAGTTAGAAAGTTTTTGGAGAGAAGCAAGAGGAGTGATAGACTTTCCCGGTCATACCAATTTGCTCAACATCGTGTTTTGTCCGATATTATCGGAATCATTTAAGGCTGGTTCTTTCAACTGTGAATCCATAGATTTCCGAAGTACTCCACCAGCTAACTTCATATCCAAGGCGATAAAACTTACCATACACACCACGGAATCCGCCCGGAAGACCTGAGAAACCACTTGCATTGGTTGCGCCAGTATTAGGACTGTTCCATCCTGGATGCGCATCCGGTTCAGCGCGGGTTGATTTTTACTTTTGGCTCCATCAGCGATACCCAATTGCACACGAATTTGAAATGCGATAAGGCATCCTCGGTGAGCATCCAGTCTCTTACAGCTTTAAATCTTTCATTCGTCTTTGAGATAATATCCCTAATTGTCAGCACTGATCTATCTTAATCAACGGATGACACACCATCTCAATCTCACGCAGTCTCTCATCGATGAGCTTTCGGATTAAGAATTTAGTGACTTGTTCAATTATTTCAACTTACATAACGGCAAGGAAATAATATATCATACGATATCACTTGCCGCTTCTGCAAGTTAAAGATCTATTCGGCTTCATATACAAAAACCCTTCCATATTGTCCGAACACGGAGCTGCGCAAGCCACATGGATAAACACAAAGAACAAACCAAAGCATATTGGAAACGGCAAATCCATCAGGAATCATGTAAGCCGCTTTTGGCGTTCACTTTCTTTTATTACTTTTTCAAGCCGGGATATCTGTGTCGTCTGCCGTTTGGCACTCAGTATCCAATAGAAAACCGATTTCCGGTAAGACGGCGCCTGCGATTGAAAAAACCTCCATGCTTCTTTGTTCTCTTTAAACCTTTTTTCATATCCTGCAGGTAATCCGGCGGGTTTGTTTTCGTAACTATATTTTCTGCTATTATCCACTTTTCTGTTTTTGTACAAATCGAGGCCGGCCGGTTGCATGAGTCCGTTTTTAATGAGCTCTTCGGCTTTTTTTATATTCACCGCGCTCCAATTACTTGACGGATTTCGCGGAGTAAAACGGATACAGTAACTCTCATGGTCGATTGATTTGCGTATTCCGTCGATCCAACCGAAACAGAGCGCCTGGTCGACCGATTCCGGCCATGTCATACTCGGTTTGCCGGTACCCACTTTGTAAAAACCGACGATAATTTCATTTTCCTTCCTGTGGTTTCGCTTTAACCAGTCACGAAACTCCCTCTGATCGGAAAAGAATGTGATATTTTTGAAATTGATTTTTCCCTTCATGGTTTATTAGATTAAAATAATCATACGAGTTCCTGACCATCCCCGCAGGATTCTATCGGTGAGAAACGGTGATACTTTGTTCTCACCGTTACTAAGATTCCGTCCTTTAATTTGGCTGACACAGTGTCGTTCTATTAAGGAAGGTGATACAATAATTTACGAATATTCTTCAAATATTCAAGGTATTCGGGTATAAAATGGATGCAAGTAATCGTCACCTACCACTCGATAAAACGGTCAAATCGGATTTTAACAGTATACACAGATTTTCTTTTATGGTTCATCGGACTTTTCTGTGGGTTAAGATACCGTAAATTAATAATTTTACCAGCCCAACCTACTCAATCGGGTAGATTGTGTAAATATCATACTGCAAAAAACCTTATCCGATTCAATCAACCTTAGTAGCACTGTCCACACCCTCTCTATAACCTTATTACCTTTTACCCATTTAAAACGGTTTCAAGGTTTTTTGATAGTAATCCATGAGCTCTTTGTATTCTTCCTGAAAAGTTACCTTTCGGTGATGTTCAGCTTGAGTGAGAATATATTTACACAATTGAAATGCGTATATAAGTTATGATACTGAATTTGCATATGGTTTTACTTTCACAATAAGGTAATAAGGTTGATGTATTAGGGTTAATCGAAAGCTACTAAGGTTAAATGTAATGAATAAGGTTTTTCAATCGCATTGTTAATCAGAAGCAAATGCAATTTATCTAACGGCGTATCGAAGTTATTCAATCCCATCAATCGAGCGGAGGATTTAAATATCGAAAATAGTAAGAATTTTCTTGCGTCATCACAATACCATAATAACAGTAATTTTAAAAAAAATACCTGCTCAGGAAAATCTCTTAATTCATTACCCACAAGATTGTCGGAAGAACCTCTTTTATATATGAACTCTTTAATATAAACAGATGTTTACATAACCTCAAATTTTTCATACTTACTTACTTGTTATTTTATGAGTTCACAACCCAGCATCGCAAACTTTCTCCCGTTAGTCAAATGTTTCTAAAAATTCCTCGACATCATATCCGCGATCTCGTGCATATTCAACGAGCTTTTTGCCGAGTACTTTCCGTGCACGATGAAGCCGGGATCGTACCGTCCCGATCGGTATATCAAAAAACTCTGCAAGCTCTTCATATGTCAACCCTTCAATATTGCGCAGAACGATTGCGGTACGGAAATTTTCAGGAAGATCGGAAAGTGCTCCACTGATATCATCATCGAGCAGGTTCCGGTATAACAGTTCGCGTATATCGTTGGTATTACGGCTCGAATGCATCACACTAAGATACGGGTACTCATCTTCGTCAAATTCAAGATTATCCGGTTCCCGTTTCTTCTTCCGGTAATCGTTTATATAGGAATTTTTCATTATCCGGAAGAGCCACGCCCGCGCATTCGTACCTTTTTCGTATTTATCGATAAACCGGTACGCTTTAAGATATGTTTCCTGTATCAGATCATTCGCCGCATTATGTTCACTTGTCAGCCTCAGAGCATAATTATTCAACGAATCCATATGGGGAAGCATCTCTTCCAAAAATGTTTTATGATGGTTCGATGTATGACTGTTCATTGTTCCTGTTATCTCCGGACATCTTTTTATTTGCCGGTTCTTTTTGAAGAGAACCGGTCGATTGGGACCGTAGTCTGTTGCTGTCATATTGGGCGGGGTACCAAAATTCGCCCTGATATATTCCGCAACCGCTTCAGAACGTTCTTCCGATAGCCGCCGATTCAATTTTATGCTACCGCGGGAATCCGTATGCCCTGCAACGGCAATTATACAATCCGTTGATTGAGATAGAGCGCATGCCTGGCTTTGTAAACAGCGTCGCGAGACAGTCGGTTTGCTTTAATGATAAATTTTAAACGTCATCCCGGTTTACAGCCTCGGTCGAAGTATCCGAATTACCTTCGAGCTGTTCCCGGAATTCAATGCCGTACACATAGAGAAGAGTCACAAGCATAGATGCAATCATAGGCCCGACGAGAAAACCCATGATACCAAAAACGCTCAACCCTCCTATTGTGGATATAAATATAAGAAGTTCATGCATTCCGGTATCTCGTCCTACCAGGATAGGATTGAGCACATTATCTATATTCCCCAAAAATACTACTGCGATGAGAATAATGGTTATTCCCTGCCAGACATCACCCATGATTATCATTACTATCCCCGCCGGGACCATCACAAGCCATACCCCGACGAGAGGAATAATTGACAGAATTACCATCACCACACCCCACAGTATCGGACCGGTGATGCCGAATATCCAAAAGGTAAGTCCGCCGAGCACTCCTTTGATAATTGCAATAACCAGGACTCCTTTTATCGTTGCACGGGACATCTCAGCGAATTTATTTATAAATTCATCCTCATAGCGTTCATCCATCGGAATCAGATACTTCATTCGTTGTATGATATTTTCACCGTCCTTAAAAAAGTAATACATCGCGAAAAGGAGGATAAATATATGTATGAAAAGCATAAACGTTTCACGGGTTGCAATATTAATGACGGAACCGAGCATCGAAGTTGAATTTTTAATGATATCCTCAATAGTTGCCTGCCAGTCCACCTTATCGAGTCCAAATATTGTAACAATACGAGATTCACGGAGCGTGTTAAGCCATTGTGACTCGCCGGACTCGAACGCGTTTATAAACCTGCGAACGTTCACTTCCGCAGATTCATAAATTTCCATGGCTTCACGAGCGACAAGATCGCCGATAATATATACGGGTATAAGAAATCCGATTATAATAAACAAACAACACAGGAATGCACTGATTTTTCTTCGGTTGCCTGTACTTTTTAGAATACCGCGGAAGAGCGGATGAAAAAGTCCGACAACGACGACTGCCAGAAAAACAGGAAGAATAAAAATCTTTACCATGTTGAGGAAAAAAACGGCAGTAATTATGAGAGCACCAAATAAAAAATCCCGGCCCATTTTCTTTCGTCTCAGACCTGCCG
>PWTU01000011.1 GCA_003562775.1 Ignavibacteriales bacterium | reverse complement strand
GTCGGGCTTGACATAAAAAATATTTTTAACGCCGATTATCAGGTAATTCAACACTATCCGATGCCGGGCAGACATTTTGAGGTGAGTGTGAGGGTGAGGTATTGATAGTGGATTAATATGTAGAGCGAACCCGCCGCGGCGGGGTCGCTCTACATCCAGACTTCTTTAATATTAAATTCCAAACCCTTAAACAGGGGGGATATAACGATATCGGCGCCTTCGAACTTTTTCACCAGTTCATATCTTGATTTCTTTAGCGTGTAAATTTCAATTGTCCGGTTTTCCGGATCGACTATCCAGTATTCTTTCACACCTTCTTTTTCGTAACGCCGGAATTTAAATCCCCTGTCACGAGCTTCAGTTCCCGAAGAAAGAATCTCAACAATAAGGTCGGGAGCGCCATTAATACGTTTTTCTTCGATTATTACGTTTCTATCCTTCGATATAAAGATGATATCCGGTTCCACTACAGTTTCGTCGTCGAAATATACATCGAAAGGCGCCGTATATATTCTACCGGGATTTTGGGATTTGACGTATGGGAGAAAAATTCCTACAAGGTTTATGACGATCCTTTGATGTTTTTCACCTGGCGATGTGCTCACGATAAGTTCTCCTTCGAATATTTCGTATCTTTTACCGTCCTCGGGAGCAGACAGGAGATCGGAATAAGTGAATTTTACAACAGCTTCGCTCATAACACTCGTACCTCATTAAGATTTTTACATATAATAAAATATTAAAGATTTGTACTATTTGTCAAGTGAAAAGGTGAAAAATCTCTCACGAGCTTCTCTATTTGTGATTTGTCGCATGCAATGGCTTGAGGGCGGTTTCAATTTTTAGACTAATTTCTTTATAGCGATTTTCCGGGATGCGGTTGCCTTCTTCGGTTAATACGTAAAACGAATCGACGATGCCGTCTATGCGCGTTGCTATCTTTGCAAAATGAATATTCAACCCGAGTTCCGACAGCGTACGTGTTATTACAAAAAGCATTCCAATCATATCGGGTCCGTATACATCGATGATCGTATGATGCGGGGTTTCGTCGAAGCGTACGTTAACCGGCTGGCCGGGTGCTTTATTTTTGGATAATTTTCTTCTCCATTTCCTGCGTTGCCGTTCAATAAGATCCTCAACGTTCGTTAGCTTGTCGCCGGCAAGATCGTCGAGTTTCTTTTTTATTGCATTGCATTTTTCATCGGTGAGAGCTGAGTCGTTTATAAAATCAACGACCCGGAATTTATCTATGATTATACCGTCTGCCCGCGTAAAGATATTTGCATCGATGATGTTCGCATCGTGCGCCGTCAATATTCCGCAAAAATCGGATAATGCGTACGGACGGTCCAGTGTTATAATGGTTAACTCGGTGAATGCGTGATGGTGTGTGTAATGCATAATCACCGATGCGCCGGAACGGTGACTCCGTTGAATCGATTCGATGTGCTGGGTTATTTCCCTATCGGAGAAAGATGCAATATAACTTCTGTCGTCGAATTGATCGATATGTTGCCGTATGGAATCTTCCGGAAGAAAAGAAGAGATTTTGCTTATAATCTGATTTACACTCGACCGGTAACGATCGATGCGCTGAAACTCATCCGTTTGCTTTGAAAGATTGTCGGCTGTCCGGAGATAAAGATCTTGCAGCAACTGGCTTTTCCAATCCGTCCATATTTTGGGATTGACCGCCGACAAATCCGCATACGTTAAAAGATAAAGCATATCGAGCTGTGTACGGGAACTGAAGCGCGAAGCAAACTCATCGATTGTTTCATCTTCATAGATGTTTCTGCGGAAGGCAACCTGTTCCATCATAAGATGATGCCGTATAAGAAACTGCACGTTTTCCAGGTATTTCAGCCGGCCTATTCTTTCTAAAATCCCCTCCGCCATATCCGCGCCGATAATTTCGTGATCGTTAATTCGCCGCGGTTTGGCAATATCGTGAAAGAGCGCAGCAAGATACAATGGTTCTTTATCCCTAAGATTTCTATAGACATTGCCGAGAAGCGACTCGTTGTCGATAAGCGATTGTAATTTCTCGGTTGTAATAATAGTATGTTCATCGGCTGTATAGTAATGGTATTGATTGTATTGAAAGAACGCTACCAACTCGCCGAATTCGGGAATGTATCGTTCAAGAATTCCAAGCTCATGCATATTTCGAAGCGCCAAGGCAGGATATCGATTGTTTAAAATTGTCGCAAATAACCCGCCCGCTTCACGAGATCGTTGCACGGATTCATCGATGAGATTGGAATGTTCTATTATATATACACGGGCGCGGTTGTCAAATTGCGCTCCGCGTTTTGCCTGGTGAACAAATGCCCGCATAAGATGAATACCCGTTAGACGGAATTTACCGGGAAGTTCATCCGCAATGCCGATAGAGCGCCCGTCGAATGTGTATAGCTCATCTGCCTGTACGGTATGATCCCGGAGTGTGCGAGGAGGACGGTAAAGATCCGTATACATTTGCGTGCAGAGTTCGTTAAACCTGCTGATTTCGCGGCTGTGCAAATAATAATCCTGCATAAAGTGTTCGACTGCGCGTTTATTATCCGAGTTGTGATACCCGAGTTTTAACGCAACTTGCTCCTGCAATCCGAAGTCGAGATTATCGTGTATATTGCCCGTGAGGAAATGTAACTGGTGTCGCACTTTCATGATATAATCGAGCGCCTTAATTATTCTCTTACAATAGCCGGCGTCGATTTTTCCGAGGTCGTGGAATTCTCGAATGAGATTTTCAGATTGAGAATGGTAACGGGATAGCGTATCACTGTGCAGCGGCAGCGGATATTCTTTAAGCGAGCGGAATATCCATACGAGTGAATGAATATCACGAAGTCCGCCGGCGCTTTGTTTTACGTTCGGCTCAAGCAGTTTTACCGATTTTCCGTACTTTCGATGACGCCGAATTTGCTGTTCGGTGACGTAATGTATGAAAGAGAGATCCTTACTCGCATACTGCACTTCATTCAATCGTTCGACGAATTCGTCATAGACAACATCGTTCCCGTAAAGAAAACGCGCTTCAAGCAAAGCTGCCCATGAATCCATGTCCGTTTTCCGCAATGAAAGCATCTCATCGAAGCTTCTGAATGCGTGTCCGACATCAAAGCCGACGTCGTATAGTAAATGGAGATACGCCATCGTGCTGTGTTGTGCTTTATTCTTAGATGCGGTGTCGGGATATAAAATAATCAAATCGATATCGGATTGTGGGCATAGTTCACAACGACCGTATCCCCCGAGGGCGAGTATTGCGACCGGATTCTTAAAGGCAGGATCGGGTAGATCGAAAATACTCATAATCAGATCGTCGGTTTTTTGGGTCAAGCGACGTGCTGTAATCAATCCTCCGGCGCCGTTCTCGTGAGCGTGTTGAATCTCGCGCCGTGCGGATTGGTACTCTTTGAACTGTTCGTGGATATGCGTCGATTTCATGATGAGATATAATTTACAAAAGCATGCGCCAAAGAGCAATTAATTATAGACGGTCGGCAAGAACGACGGTTGACTTTAGTTGCGTGAGACCGCCGCGATCTGCGTCGTACGCTTCCAGCAGTATTACATATATCCCGAGCCGCGCCCCCCGGCCTTGATCGTTACGACCGTCCCAGATGACGCTGCCTTCGGGTCCGGACGGTTGATTGTTAAGCAGCGTCCGCACCTGACGGCCGAGGGAGTCGAAAACACGTATACGAACCATCGCGGTATGTTGCGGGAGATTGTACGAAATTATTGTGTGATCTTCAAAGCCGTCTGCATTGGGTGAGAATGGATTCGGATGTACCTCTATACTTGCAGTGGATACGGGTGTTTCGGTAAATAAGCTGTTATGCTTTCCGGGAGTGCCGCCGAGATGATCTGCCGAAGTGCTCCAGTTCGCCTCGGTTTGGGATTCGATATACGGCGAGATACGTTCAAGCGATCTGCCGCGGGTTTCGAGAACATCGGGATGATGCCACGAGGGATCGTATGCAACGGAATCAACAACCGAGTCAGAGGGATCAAGCAACATCACTTCATCTCCCAAAGACGATAGACCGAGCGAAACTCTGTTTGCGGTGATGAAGTGAACTTCGCTTCCATCGAGATTAAACCAACTATAGATTGAGGAATCCGCTGCCAACACAGCGAAAGATCCCGGTTCGATTAATCGTGTTGTATCGCTTAACGTATACCGGTTAATGTGACCGCCGGGTGTTTCACGATCGCGTATCGACCACTGCCGTAAATCGATCGTACGTTCGCCGGGATTAAAAATCTCTATAAATTCAGGTTGACCATCGCGCGTATGGTATAATATTTCGTTTATGATCAACGAACGCGACGGATAGCGTGTAAAAATTTCTTTCTCTAGAATATTATTATCGGGTTGGATATCGGGCGGATAATCGAGCTCGGCGCGAAGAAGGGAATAACCGGGGGATATGTCATCAATTTCGAAAGTAATTATTGTGTTTTCCGATGGATCAAGCCGGCCGGTAAAATTGTATGAACCGATCAAATCAAAGTGATCTATGTTTTCTCCGGTGAGCAGGTACAAATGTACATCGAAATTGTCTGCCGGTTCAATACCCTGATTTTCAACCGTTATATCAATCCGTACATTCTCACCGGGGAGCGGGAGTGAGGGAGCGAATTCCAAATTAGTTATCGCAAGATCATGATTTAGCCGGGCAGAGAGGTGAAAGGAATCGAATCGTATTGTTCCGCTTCTCCCCGTTCCGTCTCCTGCAAACCGTAACCGGATATAAATAATATCGTTTTCCGAAAGCCGGTCATCTAAAAATACGGTGCGTTGTACATATTCGGTTTCACCGGTGTGTGTGAAAAATTCGTATTCATGAAATTGCTTGCCTCGATCTGTCGATACCTCAACATGCATAGTCGCATCGAACGCGCCGCTTCTCCGCTCGAAGAATATCAGTTCCCGAAGCAAACCGTCGGAGGTGTTGAACGGAGGCAGGATAATATATTGTTCCCGGCTGGGATCCGACATTACTATTGCCCGTTCACCTTCCCGGACAATACTTGTAGTGAGCGCTGCATCGGGAATTGTATCGTGCGCACTCGTTCTCCATTGTACCGGTAATGTTTCGAATTCGTGATTCAAATGATCGTACCAGGGATATGACACGACCGGATCGGCAATGTGAAGTCCGGTGGTGAGAGTTGTGTCTGCGGATTGATTGACTTCGTAATGCACAGACGCTGTCATAGTATGAATTCCCTGCTCCGGGGGCGGGATTGATAATTGCAATGACAGGGAATCGTCCCGTTCGATTACCTCGCTTACAATCTTTTCGGTGAGCAATATATTCCCGTTGAGCTGAATACCGATTGTAAAATTGGATGCAGGTTCAATTCCGTTATTTTTCAAAGATAAATCTATATCGATTCCGTCGCCGCTCACCGGCAGATGTGGGTCGAACGATAGATTGGATAATGCAAGTTCGTGTTGCAGCCGAATAGTTGCATTGAAAGAGTCGAAACGGATCGTTCCGGTCGTACCGGTCCCGTCGCCGGCTATTCGTATTCGAAAATAGAGAAGTTTACTTTCGGATACTATTTCTTCCAGCCGAATTTCGCGGGGGATATACGATGTTTCGCCGGGATGGGTAAATGCTGCTATCGTTTGAAAATTTTCACCGCGATCTGTCGATATCTCGACGTAAACGGTAGCGTCGAATGTTCCCGTGCGCCGTTCAAAGAAAATGAGGTTTTGCAGGATACCGTTCGCAGGGTTGAATGGCGGAAGTATTAGAAATTGCTCCCGTGTTGCATTGCTCATTAGTATTGCACGTTCGCCCTGGTATACGACGCTCGATGTTAGCGATGCATCGGCGGTTCCGTTATGGATACTTGATCGCCATTGAAGCGGGAGCGTATCGCCGGAGTCGTCGAATTGTTCGGTCCACGGAAACGAGCGGATGGGTTCGGTTGTGTGTATGTCGAATGAGTGTGAGGTTTGGGTCCCTTGATTCGGATCGTAATCGATATATGCCAACAAAGCGTGAATGTTCTGGTGCAATGGAGCGATGGAGAGACTGATGGCTGTCGAGTCGCCTGCATCGATAACATCCGAGATATATTGTTCGGCAAGTTTTTCTGTTTGTGTTGTTTGTACACCGATCGTGAAGCCGGAAGCGGCATCGAGTCCGGCGTTGAAAATATTGACCATTAGGTGTATCGAATCCTGCGTTGTCGGAAGTATTGGCAATGAGGATACGCCGGTAATGCGCAGATCATGGGTATGCTGGATTTCTGCGTCGATCCGGAGATTGTCGATTCGTAATGTTCCGGCCGCGCCTTCATCATCCGGTATGACCCGGATAACAAACCGTACATTTGGTTCGTGTAATAGCCGGTCAGGAAGGTTAAATTCGATTGGTACGAATGTATTTGCTTCTGTCAGCCCGGTTTCACCGATAGTCATTGTATCGCCGTGGTCGATAATGTATTGAACCTTAATGGTAGCTCCGAAGGTGCCGCTTCGCCGTTCAATGAAAGAGATGGTAGAAGGGCGATATCCCGTGAAATCGAACCCCGGGGTAACGACATATTGTTC